>MFBF01000029.1:7238-8596 GCA_001774865.1 Candidatus Curtissbacteria bacterium RIFCSPHIGHO2_02_FULL_42_15 | reverse complement strand
AAAGTTTTGGAAAATGAGAAATTCGTTGCCAGAGTTGCCAAGGCAAATGACCAAATTTTAATTGATCTTTCATACGAAGGCGGCAAACCAAAAATAACCGATATTAAAAAAGTCTCCAAATTGGGACTTCGTGTTTATGAAAAAGGCAAAAACATCAAAAAAATAAAAGGCGGCAGGGGTATTTTAATTGTCACAACATCCAAAGGGCTTATGACGGGCCAAAGAGCAAAAGAAAAAAAATTGGGAGGGGAGGTTGTCTGCCAGGTTTGGTAGAGGAATAATATGTCTAAAATTGGTATGCAGCCTGTTGCAATTCCAGATCAGGTGAACGTGACAGTTTTCGATTCCCAAATAAAGGTTTCTGGGCCAAAAAGTGAACTTGTCTTTAAATTAAGGCCGGAAATTGCAGTCACCGTAGAGCAGAATAAAGTTACTGTTGAAAGGAAGGAAGAAAGCAAATTTGCCAAATCTTTGCACGGGTTAACCAGAAGCATTATTGCAAACATGATAAAAGGGGTAACCGAGGGCCACCAAAAACAGTTGGAGTTGGTAGGCGTTGGATACCGTGCTACTAAACAGGGGGAGGATCTAATTCTCAACGTGGGCTATTCCCATCCGGTTGTAGTTAAACAGGCACTGGGGATACAGATGGACACAAAGGACAACAAAATTATTGTAACCGGAGCCGATAAAGCCCAAGTTGGTGAAATCGCCGCCAGAATCAGAAAGGTCAGGCCGCCTGAACCGTATAAAGGAAAAGGCATCAGATACGAAGGAGAGGTTGTAAGAAGAAAAGCGGGCAAGGCCGCAAAAGCAGGAGCAGGAGCATGAGAGAAAAAAGATTAAGAAGAAAAATCAGACACTTAAGAATAAGGAAAAAGGCCAGCGGCAGTTTAGGTGCGCCCAGGCTTGCCGTGTTCCGTTCAAATGAACATATTTATACGCAAATCATCGATGACAAAGATGCAAAAACACTTGCTTTTGCGTCAGATCTTAAACTACAAAAAGACAAGACGAAAACAGACGAAAAAAAGACAAAAACTGACATTGCCAAGCTGGTGGGCTTGGAAATTGCCAAAAAAGGTGTTGCCAAAAAGATTAAAAAAGTGACTTTTGATCGTGCGGGTTATAAATACCACGGCCGCGTAAAGGCACTGGCTGCGGGTGCAAGAGAGGGAGGCTTAAATTTCTAGCATGAACAATAGAATCCAGTATCGGTCTGACCAAATCGGCGAGTATGATGAGAAGGTCATTCAGGTTTCAAGAGTTTCTAAAAAGACAAAAGGCGGAAACCGTATAGGCTTTTCTGTTTTGGTCGTTGTCGGAGATAAAAAAGGCAAAGTTGGAGTAGGTCTTGG
>MFBF01000029.1:1224-7213 GCA_001774865.1 Candidatus Curtissbacteria bacterium RIFCSPHIGHO2_02_FULL_42_15 | reverse complement strand
ATCAGAAAGGGAATCACCTACGCTAAGAAACATTTAATTTCAGTTCCTTTAGCAGGCGGCACGATCCCGCATGATATTTATGAAAAAAGAGGAGCAGCCAAGATTTTACTTAGGCCTGCACCGGAGGGGTCGGGTGTTATTGCCGGCGGTGCGGTCAGGGCAGTTGTTGAGGCCTGCGGAATAAGAAATATTTCAGGCAAGGTTTTAGGAACCAGAAATAAAGCATCCAATGTTTATGCGACGATTGAAGCTTTGAAAAATCTTAAAAAATGAAACTTGAAAATCTGCCAAAAACCATAAAGAAAAATAATAAAAGAGTGGGACGGGGCCCGGGATCCGGCAAAGGAAAAACCGCAGGCCGCGGCACAAAAGGCCAAAAAGCGCGCGGCGGACTTTCTGTCAGGCACCCACATTACGAGGGCGGCCAAAGGCCTCTTTTTAAAAGACTGCCTTACAGAAGAGGAAAAGGAAACGCGAAAATTACAAAAAAACCGATTATTGTCAATCTTGCGGCATTGAATCTTATCCCTGCTGGCGACAAGGTAAATTTGGAGGCGCTTGTTAAATTTAAAATCGTGGACAATAAAGATGCACAAGTTTTTGGCGTCAAAATCTTGGGGGATGGCAAGCTTTCGAAAGCATTGACTGTGGAGGTGCCGATTTCCAAAAGCGCGGCACAAAAAGTTCAAAAAGCAGGAGGCAAGATTTTATGAAATTTTTTCAGCTGATACAAAAAATTTTTAGAACAAAAGAAATAAGAGGAAAATTACTCTTTACCGCTTTTGTCTTTTTTGTCTTCAGACTTTTTGCTCAGGTTCCTGTTCCGGGAGTTGATATTTTTTCCTTAAAGAGGCTTTTTTCCCAAAGTCAGTTCCTGTCGCTTCTGGATATTTTTTCAGGCGGCACCCTAGCAAACTTTTCGGTCATGTCACTGGGGCTTAACCCATACATCAATGCAAGCATTATCATGCAGCTTTTGCAGTTTGTATTTCCAAAACTCGAGGAACTTGCCAAAGAAGGAGAGTCAGGACGCGAAAAGATAAATCAGTATACGAGATATTTAGCTGTGCCTTTAACTGCTATTCAGTCATTCGGTATGTATATTCTTTTGAAAAATTCACAAATTATCTCAACTGTTACTCCTCTGACTTTGCTTTCGATGGTCGCTTCCATGACAGCCGGCACCATTTTATTGATGTGGCTGGGAGAGCTGATTTCCCAAAGAGGGATCGGCAACGGGATTTCCATGATAATTTTTGCAGGCATCGTGGGGCGTCTGCCCATTGGCCTGGCCCAGCAGGCGACAGTTTTTGATCCTTCACAGCTTAGGAACATTTTCATTTTTGCGGTGATGGCGATAGTCGTGGTTGTTTCGATAGTCATGGTTTCCGAGGGCAGACGGCCGATTAAGGTGCAGTACGCAAGAAGAGCGGCGCAGGGTTCGCAGGTCTCAAGCTACATTCCACTGAGGGTAAACCAGGCAGGAGTTATCCCGATAATTTTTGCAGTTTCTTTGATTTTATTGCCGACGACTTTTTCGCAGTTTTTCCAAAGATCCCCCAATGTATTGGTGGCAAATCTGGCAAGCGACATTCAGAGAGTATTTGATCCCAATGGCATAATTTACAATTTTGCCTATTTTATGCTGGTTGTGGTTTTTACTTATTTTTATACGACTGTTGCTTTTAACACCAAGCAGCTTTCCGAAATGCTCATGAAGCAGGGCGGATTTTTGCCGGGCATCAGGCCCGGTTCGCCTACCAAAAAATATTTGGATTATGTTTCGTCAAGAATTACCTTATTCGGTGCGGTTTTTTTGGGCGCTATCGCGGTTTTGCCGTCAATCGGCCAGTCATTAACCGGCGTAACTACACTTTTAATCGGAGGAACGGGTCTTTTGATTCTTGTCGTGGTGATTTTGGAAACTTCCAAACAGCTGGAATCGCAGCTGGTGATGAGAGATTACGAATCGTTCCTAAGAAAAAGGTGATTTTGTAAAATGAAGATAATCTTTTTAGGCATTCAGGGATCCGGTAAATCGACTCAGGCAAAAATAGCAGCAGAAAAGCTGAGTTTGCCATACATTGAGACCAGCCAGCTTTTGCGCGAAAAGAGTAATGGAGAAGACGAGGATGCAAAACAAATTGCTAATGCTTTTGAAAAAGGGAATCTGGTTGTCGATGAAATTACAATAAGAGCCTTAAAAGAAAGACTGAAAACCAAAGATTGTCAAAAAGGTTACATTCTGGACGGTTATCCGAGAAACGAAATTCAGTTTCAAAACTTGGATTCAGATATTGGTCGAGTCTTTTACGTAAAAGTATCTGATGAGGAAGCAATCAGGCGATTGTCAAAAAGAGCAAGACATGATGACACAGGCAAAGCCCTAAAAAGAAGAATGGATCTTTATCATCGTCAGACCGAGCCGGTACTTGATAAATTCAGAGAAAAAGGGATTCTTGAAGAAGTAGATGGAGAAAGATCAATTAAAGAGATTGCCAAAGATATAGAATCGAAAGTTTTAAATTATGCCAAAAAACACGCAGGTTAAAACAGAAAAGGAGATAGAAATAATGAAACAGGCAGGCCAAATTTGCGCAGAAGCTCTAAGGAGCGTACTTGCCGAAGTCAAGGTTGGTGTAAGCTGTGCTTTTCTGGACCAAGTAGCAGAAAAAGAAATCGAAAGCCGAGGCGCATCTTCGTCTTTTAAGACGGTTGACGATTACAATTGGACAATCTGCACGACAATAAACGAACAGGTTGTTCATGGAATCCCGACAGACTACAGGTTAAAAGACGGCGATGTTTTGGGAATCGATATAGGCGCACAATTTCAGGGGTTTCACAGCGATATGGCAATTTCCGTTGCGGTCGGCAATGCAAGCTTAAGCGCCAAAAAATTTCTGGATGTGGGCCGCGAAACTTTAAAAAAAGCGATATCGAAGGCTATGCCCGGCGCCAGAATTGGTGATATTTCCCAAACTATTGGGGATAACGTTGAAAAGGCAGGCTTTATGCCTGTCAGAATTCTTACCGGACACGGGGTTGGAAGCGAACTTCACGAGGAGCCGATGGTCCCATGTTTTGGTAAAAACGGCACCGGCCCTGCGATTTTGGCAAATATGGTTTTGGCAATTGAAGTCATTTATACGGAAGGCGCAGCTGAGCTTAAGCTGGAAAAAGACAACTGGACGTTTTCTACAAAAGACGGATCGCTGGGCGGTCTTTTTGAGCAAACCGTAGCCGTTACTAAGGCTGGCCCTATAGTATTGACGCCTTACCTTTGAATTTTGTAAAATTTAAGTTTATGTACAAAAAAATGTCATCTTTCTTGCCGGGAGAAGCGGTGTTTGATCAGACGGTTTCGGATGACGTTTTCTCATCCGCTTCATCCCCGATCGTGAGGGGTTGGGATATTCGCGGATTCAAAAATAGATTATGGCAAAAGCAAATGTAATTGAAGCAGAAGGAGAAGTAACCGAAGCCCTGCCAAACACAATGTTTCGGGTCGCGGTTGCGCCGGGACAAATACCAAGCGTTGACGAAACAAAGATTGTCCTGTGTGTTCTTTCCGGCAGAATGAGGATTCACTATGTGAGGATTTTGCCGGGAGATAAGGTCAAAATTGAACTGACGCCTTACGATCTTGAGAGAGGAAGAATCACTTATAGACTATGATAAGTAACAATAATGGAAAAAGCTGTAAATTTTAAAATTCAAGTTGCAACTGGCTGTGCCAGTGCAACTTTATATTCGCTCGCAGGATATCGTGGACTATTAGTCCACAGATGGATGCGTAAAAAGCGAATACATACTTTCGAGAGGTAAAAGCATAAAATGCCAGGTTTTACTGCGAGCTCATGTAAACTTAAAGAACAATACCGATGGCTTTTAGCCCTCGGAAGTTTATCAATAAAGGGAAAGGGAATATTAAGGGAAAACCGGTAGGTTTGCCCTTAAAGTTAAATGAAAGTCCAGGCAAGTGTTAAAAAAAGATGCGTAAACTGTAAAATAGTCAAAAGACGGGGTAGGCTTTATGTGATTTGCCCGAATGCGCGTCATAAGCAAAGACAAGGCTAGCGCCTTCTCATTGCTTGCGCCAAAGTTATTAATTAAATTTTAACTTTGGCTAAAGCAGCGGAAAGGATAATAATTGGTGAAAAGAATAGCTGGAGCAGATATACCGGAGGAAAAAAGAATCGAGGTAGCCCTAACCTATATTTATGGAGTAGGCAATTTTCTGGCGCGCAAAATTATCAAAAAGTGTAATCTTAATCCGGACACAAGAGTCAAAAACCTAACAGAAGACGAAGTCAACAGTCTCCAAAGAGAGCTGGAAAACTACAAAATAGAAGGGGATCTAAGAAGAGAGGTCCAAAATAACATCAAGAGGTTAACAGAAATCGAAAGCTACCGGGGCATCAGGCATAAAAGAAATCTGCCTGTTCGAGGTCAGCGGACAAGGGTTAATGCCAGGACCAAAAGAGGCAAAAGATTAACGATTGGTACTGTCAGGAAAGAGGTTGCTGTAAAAATAGGTGCCCAACCAAAGAAATAAAAATGGCGCAGGTTGTAAAAAAGACTAAGAAAAAAACACCAAGCAATGTTGGCCACGCGCGGGCTTATGTTAAGGCGACGTTTAACAATACGATTGTGACTGTAACAGACCAAAACGGTCATGCGCTGGCATGGGGATCTGCAGGAGCATCCGGTTTTAAGGGTGCGCGCAAATCAACACCGTTTGCGGCAACTACAGCAGTTGAAAATGTTGCCAGAAAAGCAAAAGAGATGGGGGTTTCATCGGTTGAGCTTTATATAAAAGGCCCGGGCCCCGGAAGAGACGGAGCAATCCGGGCATTTAAAGCGGCGGGTATGGCAATTACAATGATTGCCGATGTGACGCCGATTCCGCACAATGGCCCGCGGGCGTCAAAAAGAAGAAGAGTCTAAGATGGCAAGATACACAGGACCAAAACATAAACACTGCAGGGCAGAAGGAATAGCATTATGCGGCTTGCCGACCTGCCCTGTTATCAGAAAAAACGCCGGTCCTCCGGGCGAGCACGGACAAAAAGGTCGAAGAAAACCCTCGGAATACGCAGTCCAGCTGCGGGAAAAACAAAAAGTCAAAAGGATCTATGGAGTTTTGGAAAGACAGTTTCAAAGATATTACTCCTTGGCTTCCAAAAAAAAGGAAGCAACCGGTGAGGCACTATTACAGCTCATGGAAACAAGGCTTGATAATGCCGTTTACCGCCTAAATCTTGCAAAGACCCGGCAGCAGGCAAGACAATTGGTTTCTCACGGCCACGTATCGGTAAATGATAAGAAAGTGACTATTCCATCTTATAATGTTAAAATTGGCGACGTTATCTCGCTTTCTGCAAAGGCTGCGAATTTTAATCTAATTAAAAAAATATCGGAAGAGACAAAAGAATTAAAGGTTCCTTCGTGGCTTGCCAAAAAAGCCACAGTCGGCAAAATCGTCTCATTGCCCAAACGGGATGACATTGACCTGCCCATTGATGAAAGATTAATTGTCGAGTTTTACTCGAGATAACAAAAGGAGGTGAAAAGGTGCTGGATCTATCGCTTTTAGAAATTGAAACAGAAAAAGAAACAGTCGATTTTGGCAGATTTATAATCGAGCCCTTAGACCAGGGATTTGGCCATACGCTGGGAAATTCCTTAAGAAGAACACTTTTAGGTTCTTTGCCGGGTGCGGCTGTAACCCAGGTCAAGATCACAGGCGCAAGGCACCAATTTTCTACCCTTTCCGGAATGGCCGAAGACGTTGTCGAGCTTGTTCTTAATTTAAAAGGTGTCAGGCTTATTTTAAATTCCGACAAACCGCAAAAGTTAACTTTGGATGTTAAGGGTCCAAAAGAAGTCAAAGCCAAAGACATTGGCAAAGCGGCAGGAGTTGAGGTTGTTAACGGCGATTTGGTAATTGCCCACCTTGCCGATTCCAAATCAAAGCTTTCCGCGC
>MFBF01000029.1:265-1198 GCA_001774865.1 Candidatus Curtissbacteria bacterium RIFCSPHIGHO2_02_FULL_42_15 | reverse complement strand
TATTCCCTGGCTTCCGACAGGCAAAGCAGTGAAATAGGCGTTATTCCAATTGACGCTAATTTTTCACCCGTTGATAAGGTGAATTACTTTGTTGAGCCGACGCGTGTCGGCAGACTTACCAATTTTGATAAGCTGACTGTTGAGGTAACAACCGACGGAACGATTAAACCTTCCGAGGCGCTGAAGCAGGCTGCCAAAATTCTGGTCGATCACTTTGCAGTTATCCTTCAGCCGCAGACCGGAACCAAAAAGAAAAAGGTAGAAGAAAAGAAGGCTGCGATAACAGACGATATTTTAAATGCCTCTTTGGAAGAGCTGGATTTGCCGGTGAGGTTAACCAATAGTCTGAAGACAGGCAAAATCTCAACAATCGGTGATTTTTTGGCAAGAGACCGCAAGGAAGTTTTGAAGATGAAAAACATGGGGCCGAAATCCGTGGCATTGGTTGAGGAAAAATTAAAAGAAAGAGGGGTTGAAAGAAAGTGAGGCACAGGGTTTTTGGCCGTAAATTGTCACGGGATATAAATGCCAGGAAAGCACTGCTTTCTAATTTAGCAACCAGCCTTATTGTAAACGGCAAACTTACGACAACGGTTGCCAAGGCAAAATTTGCCGGGTCTTATGTCGAAAAGCTGATTACCTCTGCCAAAGGGGACAGGCTCTTTGCAAACCGCAAACTGGCATCGGTCTTGAGTCCTGCGGCTTTTAAAAAATTGGTTGGCGAAATTGCACCCGGTTTTTCTGAAAGGCACGGCGGATATTTAAGGATTGTAAAGCAAATCACAAGGCGCGGCGATAATGCGCAGATGGCAAGACTGGAGCTTTTGGAGTGGGATAAAACTAAATCAAAGGCAAGAGAAGTACAAAAAGTACGAAAGGTACGAAAAGTATCAAAAGTATCAAAGGCAAAGGTAATAAGATCAAAGGTCGCAA
>MFBF01000029.1:0-147 GCA_001774865.1 Candidatus Curtissbacteria bacterium RIFCSPHIGHO2_02_FULL_42_15 | reverse complement strand
AAAATTCTTGGGAGGCTTTCGGTAAACGTTGCCCAAATTCTGATGGGCAAAAATAAAAGCTACTACACACCGTATCTGGACACAGGCGATTTTGTAGTTGTAACAAACGCCCAAAAAGTTGCCCTTTCCGGCAAGAAAGAAAAGCAG
>MFBF01000028.1:2346-6957 GCA_001774865.1 Candidatus Curtissbacteria bacterium RIFCSPHIGHO2_02_FULL_42_15 | reverse complement strand
GTCTTTGGCTTCTTCGATTTTTTTAATATACGGCTCAGACTGCATTTCCAAAACCCACAAATCATTACCATTTGCTTCAACTGCTTCTTTTATTTTTGAAAAATCAGGAGAAAACACAAACCACGATTGAACAGGCCATACAAAATGGTCCGGCCAAAGAACATGGATCTCGCGGCCTAAAAACTTAGCCGTTATAAAATCCGTGCCCTTGGTTTTGAAAAAGGCATTAACTGCAAAAACATCTCCTTCTTTTAATATTGGGAGAAGCTTTTTCCAGCTTGTATCGTAAAATCCGGTAGCCGCGTGGTTTAAGATAATCGGCCGGCGTTTAGGATCAGACTGGCGCACAGCATCTACCTCTTTTGCGACAAAAAAGGGGTCAATTTTCCACTTATATACGTTCCCGATCAAAGGCTCATTTTCAACTTGCCAATAAATTATATTGTCAAAAGCTGAAAGCTCATCTATGACTTTTCCATCCATTGCCAAAATATCATCGGCAATTTGATGATCAGAATCAATAATCTCACCAAATTTTACCTGATCTTCAATTTCTCTTGGCCAATGATATTCAGGAAAGTAAGGGGTTTTGGCACCGATTGCCGCGATTACGCCAACATTGCGCTTTTGTGCTTCTGCAATTGCAAACTTTAGATTCTCGAAATTTTGGTTGAATTCACCGGTTGCCGGATCAACCATCTGATTCCAGAAAAAGGGAAGTCTAACCCAGTCGAATTCAAATTCCTCAAGCATTTCTACATAATCCTCTCGAGGATTATGACCATACCAGCCAGCTTGCTCAAAACTGTATGAGACGCCGTATAAAGGCCTGTAATCGGTTCTGATTTGACGAACGGGTATCGGGTTCAAAAATGCCGTGATAACAAAAACAAACGTAACAAAAAAAATGAGCAAAAATGCCCGAATAATCATGGAGAAATCTTAACATAGAACCGATTTGAATTGATGATATACTTAAATTGAAAACAAACTTACCAAACGATGAACGAACTGTTCCATAAAATTGCAGCTAAAGTTTCCTACTTTGCGGGATCTCCAATAACCTTTATAGGAGCGATTTTTATTATCGCCGTTTGGGGTCTTTCCGGATCCGCCTTTAATTTTTCCGACACGTGGCAGCTGGTCATCAATACAGGCACCACAATCGTCACCTTCTTGATGGTCTTTTTAATCCAAAACACCCAAAATAGAGACGCTAAGGCATTTCATTTAAAATTAGACGAATTGCTAAAAGGCGTCAAAGGCGCAAGAGCCGGGCTTATCGATATCGAAGAGCTGCCGGATTCGGAACTCGAAAAATTTCACGATGAGTTTAAAAAACTGCACGAACATTATGCCGAAGAGTTGGCAAAACGCAGACAACGAAGGCTCAAAAAAACAAGCGTTTCTGCAAAAACACCCTAGTTTTAAAGCGCAAGCTAAATTTGAGAGATACTTACTGTAGCCCTAAGGCTGCGATAACTTCGTCGGCGGAATTATAAGTACCTTCCGGCAGTTTTCCACCAAATTCCTTTTTATCTTCTTCAGAAAAATCAGAAAGGTTGTCGCATTCCGCAACCAGATCGGCTTTTGTGGCCGGATAAGTTTGATGGGTTTTTAAATGATCGATAGTACCTTGTGCATTTTGCATAAAATCACCTCCTGTCTAATCTTTCGTTGAAAAAACATCATATCACACAATCTGGCTTTTGTAAGACAAATTTTGTGCCGGCACGTAGATCGAAGATGGTGAGCACTCGAACCACAATATCGAAGACCCTGAACGAAGTCGAAGGAGAACTTTTTGGCTTCAAAATCAATTTCGAATGAATCAATAGTAGTATTCATTACGAACCAATTTTTCTCTTTTCTACCCTGATAGTGCCGAATTTTGCCTCTTTTTCTAAGCTAGTATTTTTTCGAACTTGTGTAAGCCATAAATCTTGATTCGACGTATTTTTGTCGGGTTCTATTATCAAATATCTTATATTTTCGCACGGCTTTTGAGGCTGTTGGTATTTTTGGTAATTTTTGATGAAAAAATCGGGAATACCGGGAAAAGTTGTGTATTCGCAAGGTACGTATTTATATTTTTGGGTGCCCCTCCACCAATACAAATATTGATATGGATAATCGTAAACAGATGGTAAATAGCTGTAAACGTAAAAACCCTTTCCTTGACTTTCTTGATATGTCCAGTCGACGGCTGCAAGCTCGTTTACTAAAAGACTAGCGTCATCTGTTGGCCGAAAGTTGTAGGCGTAGTTTTTAACAAAAACCGGAACTTGAAGAAGCATGATAGCCAAATACAGAGGGATTACGTATCTTTTACGAAGGCGGCTTATTACAAGTAGTATTGCTATGAAAAAGAGTGGAGGAAGGTAGACTGTATCCCAAGGGTGCCAACCTGTGTTTGAAGAAAACCAAAAAAAAGTAAATAAAGTTAAAAGAAGAGTCAATATATAGAATTTTTTTATAAAAACGTTTGCTTTTTTTAGCCTGAAAAGAAAGGCTATGGTTGTTATTGCCACAATAATAGAGATAAGGGCGTTTTGGGGAATCAAACCTTCCTGAATAATTGTAATTATTTCTTCTGCAAATTTTTGAAATTGGGTACTTGATATGAAATTGCTTTCAGCTGCTGCGTGTTTTTGAATGGCATTCAATTGGGCAAAACCCGTCAGAATTTCTGAAATTACTCTTGCGGAATGCACTAGTACGAGTGCGAGAATTCCGACTAAAAAGTGTTTTATTGTTAATTTCTTTTTGAGAAGGGACCAGATGCCTACGGTGAGAAACAGTGCAATAAAAGGGGGAAGGCTGGCGATTTCGAAGTGGGAAGGAAGGGCGCTGACGACAGCTGCCAGGATAAAAGCTGTTATGTTGCCTTGAAGTACTTTTGAAAGCAGTAGTATTTCGAAAATGGCGATTGAGACTAACGGAAATGGGCTAAATGCAAAGCGAGTGGTATCGTAATACGGCCAAAAGAATTGAATCGATGCACCTATTACAATTGCAACTTTTGGTGAAACTTTTTTGGCAATTTGCCACATTAATATTGCTGTTGTTGTAGCATTTAGCAAAAAAAGCATAAAAAGCGAGCCGAATGGGTGGAAATTAAAGATAAGTAAACCTATGCTTATGAAATATAGCTATAGGAGGCCATGATAAAATCCTTGGATACTTGTTTCCTGGCCAACTAAAGGGTGTAGGCGAAAAAAGATAATTTCTCTGGCCTTGGTTGCTTCGTTGGCAATATCCATGGTGAAGTAAAAATTATTACCGATGGTAGGGATAATTCTCAGAGCTAGGCCAAGGGCAAGAATTATTAGAGCACCAATCAAAAATTGGTTTTTGTTCATTACAGTATTACTACTGATTTTAAACTGTCTTTTTGTGAAATAGGAAGTAATGGATTTTGCAGTCGGAAACTCGATGTGTAAACATTCCGTCTTGCACTATACGGATGAATTTTCTTACGTGGATTAGTTTGATTACTTTTACAAACGCATTTTGTGCCGGGAGTCCCGCCAAAGGCGGATAAACTCCGTCGTGACTCGCACGACTCAGCACCAAGGCACAATTTTAATGACTAAAGTCACAAAAATTGTGCCGGCACGTAGACGATGTTACTTGTCTTGAACGAAGTCGAAGGAGAACTTTTTGGCTTCAAAATCAATTTATCTAAAGAATTTTGCATCGTTTGATGAATGATGTTAGAACTTATTTTTTCTCTTTGCCCAAAGCTACTACTTTCATGGTAGAGGGATCGAATTTTTCGCAAAGATCTTTAACTTTCTTTACAAAAGTTTGAAATTCTTTCGTTCGCCGCCACCTCTCAATTGTTGCCAAATCTGGCCATGGACCAAAGGAAATGAAACACCTTGGATTATTAATATCCTGAAGAAGGTATGGTGCTCCTGACCCTAGTTTATCTCGAACACTCCAATTTGCAAACGCCTCCCATTCTCTAACAAAGTCTTTCTCTTTTCCTTCTCTGGCTACCCAGATACCTGAGGTAAAAAGTTGATTCAAGTTATACATAAATTATTATACTCCGCCTGAGAATGCTGTCGGATTTTTTTGGGTTTTATACAGAGATTAGCCTACTGTTTTAACCTCAATTACATCTTCTAGTGGAATGTCGACACTGGCATGAGCTTCTCTTACCTTGTCTGCACTCTCCGCTTCGGTTATGCAGTAAGCAAAGCCTTTTTCAAGACTGTAGTAGGCATGGGTTGCATTAAGGCCCATTTTGCTTGCCGCATCTTTATATTTGTGGAATCCGTCTGCTGCTGCCTGATCGGTCATCGCGCCTATATCAGCCGTTTTGTGAACTCCTAAAAACTGTGCCATTTTTGTTTCACCTCCTTACTTGTAGTGAGTATATCATGTGCTGAAAAGCTGAATTCTGAGCTGAAGTGCCGAGAGTCACTTCTCCTTCGATAAACTCAGGATCAGTATAAACTCCGTCGTGCTACGCACGACTCAACACCAAGGCAGAATTTTAGTGACTAAAGTCACAAAAATTCTGCCGGCACGTAGACGATGTTACTTGTCTTGAACGAAGTCGAAGGAGAACTTTTTGGGTTCAAAATCAAAATAACTTTT
>MFBF01000028.1:2038-2339 GCA_001774865.1 Candidatus Curtissbacteria bacterium RIFCSPHIGHO2_02_FULL_42_15 | reverse complement strand
TAAGCACCTGCTGACGTATCTCGGGAGGAAATGCATGAGAAGTCTCTTTTAAGAACTTCGATGCATCTAGGATTTCTAACAGAAGCAAGTCCCCTTTACTAGAAAAGTGAGAAATTATATTGCCTGATTGTTGAGCGTCGTCAATCTTTCCTTTACCCATAAAAACCATTAAGACGTCATCTACTTTGTCGTATCGATATTTAATATTCGCCATATCTGCCTTTCCTGCAAATGTAAAAAGTTATGACAATTATATCATTTTTCAAGTTCTTGTGAACTACTCGCAGATTGTGTTCTTCGT
>MFBF01000028.1:0-1990 GCA_001774865.1 Candidatus Curtissbacteria bacterium RIFCSPHIGHO2_02_FULL_42_15 | reverse complement strand
TCCAGATTGTTGGGCGTCGTCAATTTTCCCTTTACCCATAAAGACCATCAGAACGTCATCTTCTTTGTCGTATCGATATTTAATATTCGCCATATCTGCCTTTTCTGCAAATGTAAAAAGTTATGACAATTATATCACCTTTTTCTTCTTTGTGGACGACTCTAAGGATGTAATTCTCATTAAATGACGAAGATGAAATCAGGTTTCCATTATCTCGTGATTGGTACTTGGGGGCTTTAATAACTCTGGATATCTGAGTTTTGGTTACAATAATCCCAAAAACTCTGAAGTCCGAAAACTTTTTAAGTGCGTGGCTGGTATAGGAAACCTTCACGCTCAAAGTATAACATCAGATAACTTTTTGGGTTCAAAATAAAATTATCTAATAGCAATTTTTAAAAAACTATTTATCTTCCGGCTGCGCGTCGAATTCTTTTTGGAACTTTTCCATCCACTGTTTAACCGCTTCTGGCTCCATATTCGCATGTTGTTCTTTCATCGCCTCCATTGCTTCAATATGAACTTTATCTCCTTTAGCCACCATTTCCATTGCATGTTTTTTACTATTCTCTATTATTTCTTCAGGAGATTCACCATGGATAAGTGCATCACATGGTCCATATAACTGTTTACATGTCATTGTTTTCATATAAATCACCTCCTCATGCTATATTTCTCTCTTTTTCGTTTTTAGAGCCTTTTGCTCCATCAGTAGAATAATATCAGAAGTTCTAACCTCCGAGTCTGGATATCAGAAAATCGAGGTCATCGACTCTGATGAGTCTCAGACTCAGAAGAGCTAAAAATGTGTTGTGCCAGGAGTCACTTCATATACATTCAGTATAAACTTTGTCGTCTGGCGACGACTCAACACCAAGGCACAATTTCCGTAACTTTAGTTACAAAAATTGTGCCGGGAGTCGGAGTCGAACCGACATAGCCCGTTTTTCAGACGGGTGCGTTGACCACCTCTGCCATCCCGGCAAGTTTAATCTAAAGCTACTCCGAGCCCTATAAATTTTAACTCAACAGTTCCGGTATTTCTAATTTGATGGACTTGACCTGCAGGAACGATTATTCTGTCTCCCGAAACGATCTTCTCTTTTTCCCCATCAACTTCGATTTCTCCCTTGCCTTCTTCAAAGTAAAAAATTTCATCCATAGTAGGATGCGAATGGGCAACATGGGTAGTTCTTGAAGGAATTTTGCAAAGCTGAAACATCATCAACTTTGAATCCGGATCGGCTTCCTCTTGACGTACCAGCACCTTTTTATAAACTCCCGGATTTTGCGGATCTTCATGACTACCCGGCTCCCAGTCTCTGTCTTTTCTGTTAACTTTTTTCAACATAAGTGGGCACTGAGGGACTCGAACCCCCGACCTCCTCGGTGTAAACGAGGCGCTCTAACCAGCTGAGCTAAGTGCCCAAAAAGTGCGGACGAGAGGACTTCCTTCAACTTCGTTCAGGATAAACTTCTCGTCTTCTCTTTTCGCCTTCATCAATCTCAGAGCATCCTGAGCTTGTCGAAGGGTGCGGACGAGAGGACTCGAACCTCCACATCCTTACGGATACAGCCCCCTCAAGGCTGCGCGTCTACCGGTTCCGCCACGTCCGCATCTGTGCCCTGGGGGAGAGTCGAACTCCCACGCTCTTGCGAACACAAGTTCCTGAAACTTGCCTGTCTACCAATTCCAGCACCAGGGCATGCGCGCTTGCCCCGCATAATGTCCGCATTTGTGCGGGGTCTACCAATTCCAGCACTTCGGCTATCAGGAACCTAAATTTTATCACAAGATTTACTTGTTTGTCGCTTGAGATTTAGGATATAATTTAAAACTGATCGCGGGTGTAGTTTAGTGGTAAAACGTCCGCTTGCCAAGTGGAAGAGCGTGGGTTCGATCCCCATCACCCGCTCATAGAATATTAGTAGCCAGAGCGAACAATTTTAACTATATCATCAGCCTTCGGCTGGCCGACGAATCTTTTAT
>MFBF01000027.1 GCA_001774865.1 Candidatus Curtissbacteria bacterium RIFCSPHIGHO2_02_FULL_42_15 | reverse complement strand
ATAGCCGTTAATAGACCATTTTGCTGAACTTACGCTTGGATCTAATGTCTTCCCTACTAAAAGATAGTCAGACTGGTTTCTTCCTGCAGGCAAAGGACTAAGACTGACTCTTGCTGTACCGCCGCTTCCTACATCCCCGCCTGTTGTTTCGAACCAGCCCTCAACTTTGACTGTATAGGTAAAGCTGATATTGCCGCCAGATGATGTACTGTTATTTGACCAGTTAACATCATCAATATTGCAGTTCGGGACAATATAGGCATTTGCAGTAAATGTCCCTTCAGCATCCCCGACATTAAAGCTAATAGGAACTACAAGCTCTTTATAGGTAACCGTGTATTCAACTGTCAATTTAGGAGCAGAGACAGGGTCAAACTCATAAGATCTGGCAACTCGGCCAGAATCAACCCAAGACTCCCTATCTTCCCAAAATATCATCAGCGAATTGCCGGGAACCCAGCCTTCCCTATTGACAACCCCCTGCACTACAGACTTTACATCAGGGATTTCGTAATTAGACCCGGCAGTCCAGCCCCCAGAATAATCCCAGACTATTGCTTCACCATGCAGTTTGCTGTCCCAATCGTCAATACTGGTAATGGGTTGGGCATCATCCTCATCCGCAGCAGAAACTTTTGAATCAAGTAAGCTACCGCCCGGAGTGGTATCACGGGCGGTAAATGTCAATTTTGCGGAATTAATTCTGGCACCTTTCGGAAGAACAACGTTGGTAAATCTCATAAAACTGCTGCGATAGCCGTCATCGGAGTCAAAAGGCTTACCGGCCGAAATATCTGTTGTAGTGTTGTAAAAGCCGGTTTGACCCCGAGAACCGTCGTCTGCGCCTGTCTGTATTTGAAAAGTTTTTGTGAAGGTTCCTCCTGTGAACTGTGCTGGTAAGGGGTTAGTGAATGGTGATAAATCCGGCGGCGTTGATGCGCCGACTCCAAGGGCACTGCAAGTTGGTAAAGCTGATTCCGTGGGGGGGCCTTTCGGCCAAATTCCTAATTGATTGGCACCCGTATAATATACAGAGGGTAGACTTGCCACCTTAACGTTCGCCGTCGCTGTTTCGCCAGGCTGGAATGTCTGCTTATTCCAGCTGCCTGGCACAAAAGTGGCAGAAAGGTCATAGCCCCAAACCAAATAGTTTTTGGTTGCAGTATTGTCCCCTTCATCGGTCTCGCTAACCCCGCAGGCAGAATCCGCAAGCGCCCAAGCCATGTAGGCACCAATTGCTGAAGGATAGGTAAAGGGCATTGTTAAAGTTATACTTTCCTGCCCGCTGCCGGCTGGCCCCAGTGGCCCTGCAGTGGCAACTATGCTTTTGGGGTCAGAGCAGTCCATCGGAACACTGATTGCGGCTTCGTCCAAGTTCATGGCAACTTCAAATTTCCCGGTGCAGTTTTTGCCAAGATTCGGCGCAAGTGTGAGAAAATCATTTATGTTGATAAGTCCTCCGCTGCCATTCAAATCATACCTGGGGTTGTTTGTCCCAATAGCAACCTGTAGTAACGCCATATCAGTGGAATCAACCTTTTGGTCATCATTAAAATCAGCCGGCCAGCCGTCCTGAGGTTCGTCATTTGGAGTGGCAGTTGTCGCACACCTTTTTCCAGTGCCTGTTCCTGTTATTATTTCGACAGAATCGGTAAATCCGTCTCCGTCCGAGTCCTTACTCCCATCTGCTCCGGAGGGATAAGTCCAGCCAGTGCCGACATTGGTAACCGTTAAGGTCGCATTGCCGCCTGCGCCTTTCGCCCCGTCAGGCAAACTGTCAATTGTAATTTGCAGATTAGGCACGCAATCCAGAGTCGTAATTGAGCCGCCCTGTGTCGGATCCGTCATATCCGAAGGATAAATATGGTCTCCGGACTCTACGATATTGGATGCCTGCAGTCTCCACCAATATGTCGTTGAACGCTTCGGATGATACCCTCCTCCACTCCCATCAACCATAGCATTCAAATTATTCCAGATAAAAGTGACCGCGTCTTGACCTTGTACGGTGTAATACCACCCCGAAGGCTCAGCATCGCTAGCCCACTGCTGGGTATGAACATCCAGCCAATATTTGGTTTCGTTTACTGCGTCTGTCCAGTTAAATGTAATTGTGGGTTGGTTATACTGGTTACAGGCAGTTGTTGCCGTTAAATTTGAAGGGCCCGAAATGGGCCCAGCAACCCTATAATTCGTCGTTTTTCTGTTATTAGTTTCATCTGATTCAATAACTTGGCAGTTGGCATCAGCCATTGCATAAAGCGTAAAAGTTCCGGCCGCGGATGCAACAATGGGTTTTGTACTATACCAATCGGCCGATGCATAGGCGCCTAACGAGCCTTTAGTCCAAGGTGCTTCCCAAGGAGCAGGAATGGAAGTACAATTATCTCTGTAACTTGCAGTTGTATTAAATGGAATATTAAAAGCGCCGGCAGTACCATCTCCAAAATTATCGACACGAATATGAACATAAATGGATTCCCCAAAGGTAAATAGGCTCTTTCTCGTATGGGCAGCATCCACAGTTTGAAAAGTTACAATTCGCAGATCCGGCCGGAACACCGTAAAATTTACGTTGGCACGATTATTGCCTTCATTTGATTCGGCTACATCACAATAAACATCCGTCATGGCATTGATGGTATAGACTCCGGACCAATTTGAAGGAACGGGAAAACTGCCGTTGAGCGTCATTTGGCCGCCGGGTCCCAATGACACAGTAGCAAAATTTTGCTGGGCGCCTTCCGGAAGACAGCTTGAAAAGGTACCAATTCTGTAAATTGTATTGAAATTATCCGCACTTCTGCCCGAACCCCAGTTTCTTACTGTTATCTCGACGTAAACTGTTTCACCAGTAAGAAAACTGCTTTTGGTAGCCGCTGCGTTCGAAGACGAACCTTTAGTTCTAAGCGTCATGATATCCAAATCCGGCGGAGAACAGTTCAAAGTTGTATCACTCTGCCAAAAAGTAACCGAGGACATGCCTACGCTATTTTTAGACCTAATCGCAAATGAAAGGCCGCTAAAATTCGGCAGATCGTACCACCTATAGGAAGTTCCGGCTGTCAGGGACCCGTGAGTCCACCGCGGGTCTGTCCCGTCACGTATTCCACTAGTAATCAAATAGGCCGGATCCCAAATATAGACATAGTAACCAGTTGCCCCGGAGACTCCAGTCCAAGTAAAAGTAAGATCTGGCAAATTGTCTGATGCGGGTAAACATGCTTGCGAAGCCACGCTGTATATAGTTGGTTGATCTGGAACACCAGGATTACCAGAAGGGGGCGGGGCTGATGTCGGTACCCAGCATGCATAACTTCTTGAAGTACCCATTACAGCATGAATATCATTGGCACTAATTACGGTAATACCTCTTGCAGTTAAAGATGCAGTCGGATCCTCACATCCAACATCACGCGGATCCGCACCCTCATATTTCCAGGGTAAATATGACACGTAAACTCCAAATGTAGGCAAGTAATTTAAATTCGGTCCTCGGGTCACGGTTATGGTATCACCGCCTGGCACAAAAACACCTTCAACAAAACCAAGATCTGGAGAACTGCCCGTGTAATACAAAACTAAATCACCCAGGTTATACTGACCAAAAGGGCCGGATGTGTCTTCAAAAATAACATAGTCGATATATGATTGAGCGTCGCCCTGATTTTCAAAAGTCATACTGAAGGAAGTTTGATTGACGGCAAATGCTTCTTTTGCGAAAGAAAACCCGAATACCCACAAAGCACCTAAAAATAAAACAACAAAAGCAACTTTAATTTGCAGTTTCATGGTGCCTACAATTTATAAAGTTCTACCTCCTGACCCGCCTGATAAGACTGCGTGTCTACCTCTTTCATTAAAGCTAAAGTTTTTTCGGCCAAAATTTTGATATTCTCGTCTTGAGAGCGCTGCCATTCGCCTTTTAATGTGCCAAAAACAGAAGTCAGGGCAGTAAATTCCTGCTTATTGTCCCCTTTCCCGGCAGCCAGTGCCGCGTTTTCTAAATTTATAAGAATTGCCTCTTTAAGCTGCGGATTTAAATTTTCGCCCGCCTCAACCCCGGATTTTATTTGTGCCAAACCCTCTGAATAGCTAAATACCGCACCGCATGATGTTTGCCGGCAGGGAATTTCGAAATCGACAGACTGGCTATATTCGGGATAGTTGGTTTTAATAAAGGCCGCCAATTTTATTAGAAATTCTCTTTTTTGGCTAGATGGGGCGCGGTTATAATCAGCAGACAGGGTAAATAATGCCTTTTGAAAATAAACTGCAGCCTGGCCTGGATCGCCTGCAGTCCTGGCCTTTTCTAAATAGTCGTTATACTTTGCTTCCCAGGAAGTTGACGAAAATGTAAATTCTGCGTTTGGAAATGGCTGGGGCTTCGGGCGATGAAATCCGCCAATACCTATCAAAAAAATGCTGGTTGTTAAAACAATTAAGGCTGATGCTACTAAGAGAAAAATAAACTGAGTGTGCTCAACAAAATCAGGAACAGCTCCCTGAAAGTTGGTAATAAAACCCCTAGGTATCTTGGGCAGTGCAGGCATTAATTTCGGCTCTCAACTCAATTGTAATAGGGATGAATTTGAGAGTCAATTGAGCACAATCCAAAATGCTTGTATTGTTAATTATTGAGGATTGCGGAACCATTCGGGTTGGGGCAAACCTCAGGGAAGGTGAAGAATGCTTCTTTAAAAGTTTCGGTCATGCCTGCTTCAAGATAACCTGCTTTTTCGTATTGCAAGCCTACTTTTAATACAAAATCCTTAATATCTACCCAGGCCTTGCCTTCTGGTTCACCTTTACCATCGGTCGTAAAACATATAAACTGGCCAATATTGGTACCGACATTACCAAATCCGTTGAGCGGCTCAAGTGCAGACGAATAATCCTTTGTTTTGAGTACTTGCTTAAATGCTTCAAATGCAGTCTGAGTGTCTGCCTTCAGCACGCCCAGAAGTTGCGATTTGGGGTAGGCATCGGCAACACTATTGGCTGAATCTCTAACCGAAAAGAGCTTTGCGGCAATGTCTTCGTCAGTCCATACTTCTGAAGTAGGTGTTGGTGTGGGTTCAGGCTTTGGTGTAGGAGTTGGTTCAGCGGTTGGAACAAGGGTTGGAGTAGATTCTTTTGTAGGCACAGGTGTCGAAGTTTTGGCAACCTCGTTTTTTCCTCCTCCTGAACAAGCATTAAGTACAGCTTCAGAAACACCGGCTGCTGCGGCCAAGCCGAAAAGTGCAAGTATCTTTCTCCTGGATACTACGGACTGGGAGAGACCTCGTTTAGGTTCTGGTTCCTTAGCCATCGGCGCGTACTATACATCTGGGGATCTATCATTGTCAAATAGGCAGTTAAGGTGTGGGGGTCGGGGCGGGGCTAGGTTCAGCAGTCAGACTGGGTGTTGGTTGAGGTGTGGGGGTCGGAGTCGATTCAGGAATCGTAGTAGACGTTGGTGTTGCAGTCGGCCGCGGCTCCGGAGGCGGGGGGTCCGGTGGAATTACGCCAAAATACGCAAGACAGAGACTTGACTCATATGGCCGGTTTTCTAAATATCGAATTCCTAACCAGCAAGCGACGCCAGTATCTTGATATTTTGAGCTTAATAAATTGGCCCTGTGGCCGAGACTCCCTAACCAACCGGCAAACGCCTCACTGGCCGACTTGTAACCGCTGGCCATATTCTCCGTTACTTGTGTCAGTATTCCGCCGTAGCCTTCTCTTGCCGCTCTTTCCCATGGTGAACAATCGCCGTTATCATCGCAAAGGAAATGGTCAAGATTGACGGGGTCTCCGTTTTTAAAATAAAATTCTGCATAATTTTCGGCAGCGGTTTTTAGGCGAAGGTCAGGGTGATAAGGCGGCAACCCATTCTTGACTCTGAACTCATCAGTAAGGGCTGAAATCTCACTCGCCCACTGATAATTTAACCCCTCAATAATTTCCGGCGTTGGACCACCTTCAGGAGTTTCTCCTCTTGCGACTGTCGGCGGTCGAGTACCCGTTTCACCAGAGCGTGGACCAGAGTTTGTATTTGGTGTAGGTGTTGCGTCTGGCCCAGCTCCGATTGTTGGAATGGGTGTTGGTGTAGGTGCTAAGATCCCGTCCGGATTAACCCTTGCAATGACCATATCCGGTGTCGGGCCAATAGTGTTGTTTGAACCTAGTCTGATTGAATCTATATCTGGGTTATCGTTGGGACTTGCCCAAATAACGAATGCGGAAATTCCGCCATAAGTTAATACATAGCGTAATTTTTCAACAGCGCTCACCTTGCAATACTCCAAAATCTGGCGTGATAATAACTCAAGTTTTAAAAAATCACAAGAGATCGGGTTTTTTAGAGACAAGATTACGGCAGGGCTTCGGGCGTTGCGCCTAAATCCCTAAGAATGGCCGGACTCTCTGGTGTACCTGTCGCTTCTTCCTCTGTTTGTGTTGATTGTGGCGCAGGAGGATTAATACTTCCGGTTTCTGAAGCGCGATTCATCAGAAATATCACCAGTCCTCCGGCAATTGTAGCAATAGCGATTACGATAACAACGGCCAAATAGATATTTTTCATCTCTAAATCAGAAATAAGAAGTTGACCGATTGGAAAACGCAAACAACTGATAGCAAAAAAATTAGATTGCGCAGTGCCGCCTGGGCTGATGATAGGATAATTTGAATCTCCTCCCCTTTTTCTCATTGAACCACCCGCCCGAATTTATTGTCAATTGCCAAAACAGATCAAATGTGATTTTAGTATCAAAACGTATCAGATAGCTATTTTTGTATATCAATTATTGATCACTTGTCTGCCTCCAGATTTCCCAATCTGCAAAGCTTTTTTTCTTGACTTTTGAAAATTTATTCAGTTTTAAAGCTAGAGAGTGTGACCTTTACCAAACCTGTAAATCTTGATAGCTCTTAATTCCGCCTTTGGCTTGTGTATTTGTTGACTTTCCACTCTCCACTTTGACTTTCGACTGACGCTTTGCGTCAGGGCGCGACTTCTTTCCAGGAAACCCCTGGGGAACCTAAGAGTGTATTGAGGGAAATTAAGTATTTGGGGTCGTATTTGATTATTTCCCCAGGCT
>MFBF01000026.1 GCA_001774865.1 Candidatus Curtissbacteria bacterium RIFCSPHIGHO2_02_FULL_42_15 | reverse complement strand
AGTTCCAGTGCCCCAAAAACTTCGTCTGTAGAGATATGGTGAAATCGCCCGACATTGGCATCAAGCGCTTCGTTTAAAAGAACCTGCGTTCCCAAAACATTGGTTTTGACAAAGACAGATGGGTCCATGATCGAGCGATCAACATGGCTTTCGGCGGCAAAATGGACAACGACATCGACCCCTTTCATTGCCTTTTTGACAATTTGGGGATCGCAAATATCACTTTTAATAAACGAGGAGTTGGGACTGTTCTCGACAGCTTTTAAATTCTGGCGATTCCCTGCGTAAGTTAATTTATCCAAGTTGACGACAAAATCGGCGGGGTGATTTTTTAACCAGTAGTGAATAAAGTTTGAGCCGATAAATCCGGCGCCTCCTGTAACCAATACCTTACTCATAATTCGTTTGTGAAGATTGTGAACAAACCATTTTATTGATCACTCCGTTTTGCGCTTATTTCGCTATTATGGGCATTTTTGTAAAAAGCCCATAACGGCTACAAAAGACTAGAAACCGGCTCCGCCCGTAACTAAAAGCCGCATAGCAAGAATCCCTAATCTGGCTCTTCCCGGAGCCTTTTTCCGGCTATTTTGTTTGCCCAGAATACGTTTGTTTTGTAAAGACTCGCGAATGTGCCTGCATCCGACCAGTAACCCTCAAGAGTCGCCCACCGAAGTGTGCCTTCCTTAATATATATGTTGTTGACGTCGGTGATTTCCAACTGCCCCCGCGCTGACGGCTTCATCTGGGAAATGTGATGAAAAACGTGAGAGTCATAGATATAAACGCCGGTTACAGCAAGATTACCTTTAGGTTTTTTGGGTTTTTCGACAATGCTTACAACTTTAGTCTTGTCTTTGGGGTCAATCTCTGCAATTCCAAAGCGGTGAGGGTCGTGAACTTTTTTTAAAAAAATTAAAGCTCCGTCATTAAAATTTTTGACTTCTTTTGAAATATCGGCATCGGTACAATTATCGCCCAAAATCACAGTCAAAGGGCCATTATCCGAAAAATCCTCGGCAAGTTTTAAGGCATCGGCAATTCCCCCATCGCCTGATTGCTGGTAAGCATACTCCAGATGGTCAATGCCAAACTCCTTGCCGTTTTGCAAAACCCTAATAAAATCTCCTGCGTGGGGTCCGCCGACAACAACCAGAATATCCCGAATTCCAGCATTGACCAAGGTTTGAATCGGATAAAAAACCATCGGTTTATCAAAAACCGGAAGCAAATGTTTATTGGTTGCGTGCGTCAGAGGATAAAGCCTTGTCCCCAAACCGCCTGCTAAAACTACGCCTTTCATCTTTTTGCTATTATAGCCAACTTTAATTTAGCCCACAACAACTTTTGTATTTTGATTGGGAAATTCCTGATTTCTAACGAAGACTTTTTTGGGATTGCCAAAGGCCTGTAGTGACCAAACCAAGACCCAGAAGCGCAAAAAGTAAATTAGTAGATGTTCCTGTTGCTGCCAATACGCCGGGTTGGCCTGCGCCGCCTGCTCCTGCCGAACTTGAGCTACCCCCGCCGCTTGAGCCCCCATCGCCTCCGGGACCTCCTGCTCCACCGTTGGGCTTAGGAGAAGGACTTGCTCCGGGTGTAGGGGTTGCGCAAGTCGGGCAAGTAATTCTGGTTATGTTTGTATTGAGCTGATTAGTAATATTAACAGCCGCTTCGCAGTTACCGGTAGTTACTCCGGTTCCTGCGCCTGTATTTCCGCTTGCTGAATTGCCTCCCGTGTTGCAGTTCGCGTCCACGTTGTTCGAGACATTGGCGCTGTTGTTTTGATTGACGTTTGTCTGGTTGTTTTGATTGACGTTTGCACTATTATTGCTTCCTGCTCCATTACCTTCAATGGAAACGTCTATGGCACGGGCCACATTCAAAATTGCAACAAGGGATACGATTGATAAAAGAACAGGAACTCCAAAAATCAGTCTTTTGAATATCATTTATTTATGAGGCAGTTGAGCAGTAGTTAGGCAGTAATCAGGCAGTAGTATGAAGCAGTTTGAGCATTTTATAGTATGAATTATAAGTTGTCAAGCCCCGAGCTAGAATAAAGTTCAGTTCTGGGCGCAGACCCCGTAAAATCCCTGCCCGTCAGTCGCCTGCGGCTCCAGCCGTTGGCAGGCGGGGCTCTTCGAGCCGTGTATGGATAAGAATCTTTCAGATTCTTGCGGTCCTCGCTTCGCTGCGGGACTAAATACCCAAAAAGGCAAGAAGTGAAATTCGGCTGGGTCAAGTCTCAAGGAAGGAAAGGTGTATAGGCATCTGGAGATCCAACGTAAATTGTTGACATCTTGATGACAAGATGCTAATATAAAATTATGCAGCAAACAACCCGCACTACTATTAGAATAAGAAAAGATCTGTTAAATATTTCCCGTGAATACGCATTAAAAAGAGGAGTATCTTTGCAAGATACCGTTAACGCAGCTCTTGCAGCCGGATTTCAACGGATTTCAGATCTTGAATCCAGAAAGCAAGCTATGGCCAAAATAGATCAATTTAGGGAAAGTCTTAGTGGCAAGAAGATCAATCTTCAAGAAATTTTACAAGAGAGTAAAAAAGACCTCAAGTGATCAATATTATCCTTGATTCCTCAGCAGTTGCAAAATGGTTTTTTCCCGAAGAACAAAGCAATATTGCTTTCAAAATAAGGGAGGACTTTATCAACAAAAAAATAATAATTTCCGCACCAACACTGATTTTTTACGAAGTTAATAATATATTAAAAACAGCTGTTAAAAGTTTAAGAATAAAGAAAGAAAAAGCAGTCAAAGCTTATAGAGGATTTCTGGATCTTGGCATTATTGTTTATTCTTCTAAGGAATTGCTGGAAAACACTTTAGACAAAGCTATGAATTTAGATCTTTCTTCTTACGACGCTTCCTACATTGTTTTGGCAGATTATCTTAAAGCTCCGCTTTTTACTGCAGATAAAAAGTTGTTAAGTAAAGTTAAAAGTAAATTTACTTTTAACTTGGAAGAATATCCTATTTCGAAAAACGGATTCTAACGTATTTCCAAATTATGGTTGACAATTATTAAGAAATATTGTTAAATATTAACAATATGGCTACCTTAACCATCTCGTTGCCAAAGCAAATTGCAACTAAAATTGACTCAGAAACTGAAAAGCTCGGGTTTTCAACACGCTCAGAATTTATTCGCAGCATACTTCGTCAATACTTTTCCGAAGGTGAACTAAAATTTGAACCATACGAGACTCGTCCCTTAGCCCAGATTAAGCTTGAACTCGCAAAAACTGGCAAGTACAGTCAAGACTTTATTGAGAGCGTGACAAAGGGACTGGCTAAATCTTCAAGATATGGTCGTTAAACAGCTACGACCAGACCTCAAAAGGTATCTTCAGAAACATAACATTACAAAGAAATACTTAAAGCAAACTAAAATCTTTGAGGATAACCCTCGCCATCCTTCGCTTAATACAGAAATATTAGAACCAAGGTACCTTAAGATTTACTCATTTCGGATTGATCAAAAATACCGCGCCGTATTCATTATGACTGGTCATAATGAAGCTGAAATCGTCGACATTAATTTACATTATCAATAAACTTCCGAGGACTGAAAGTCTTCGGTTTTATTCTTTAAGTTTTAGGCCCGCAGTCCTGAGTTCATCGAAGGACGAGGACCGCAAGCTTTGCTTACAAGAGCGAGCAGAAAATCCCATTTGTTTCGGCTATAATAGCCTCGGAAGTATGTAATCGCTAATTTAGCATTCATCCCTACTTTAAGAAAGTAGGGTTTTCTGCTAAGCGATTATAAAAGATTTAAGCTGGAACCGGTTAACTAGATTAAAGGTGGCCAATAATTGCATTTGCCCAAAGGGCGTACCCGCGGTCGGAAGGGTGTAAACCGTCTTCCGAAATTAACCCTGTAGATTTTCGGCCGTATATTTTGCTGCCTGTGTAAAGATCAACGAGAATACACCTAAATTGTTCGGCATGCTCTTTGATTATTCTGTTAAATCTTCCGGTTGCAAATCTTAACAAATGCTTTACCAAAATCGGAATCGAAGGCACAACAGACACATCGGGAATATTGCTAATGATAATTTTTG
Organism: Candidatus Curtissbacteria bacterium RIFCSPHIGHO2_02_FULL_42_15; assembly: GCA_001774865.1. GTDB lineage: Bacteria > Patescibacteriota > Microgenomatia > Curtissbacterales > GWA2-41-24 > MFBF01. The sequence continues at coordinate 4,179 of MFBF01000026.1, read as the reverse complement.
CTTTTGTCTTTCCACTCAGTGTTTTAATTAACTCAAGAAAGTCTTTTTCGAAGTGCCTTAATTTTGTTCTGTGACGCAAATCGTTTGCACCAACCGAAATTGTTATCAGATCAGGTTTTAATTCAACAGCTTTTGCAAGCTGCAATTCAACTACATCCTTAATTCTCGCCCCACTCTTTCCCAAATTATAAAAGTAGGCTCTTTTTCTCTCGTTTTTTATCTTCTCAAAAACTAACGCCGGACAGGATCTTGAAGGATCGCTCGCACCTACCCCTTCGACGGTACTGTCGCCAATGGCAACATACACAAATGTGCCGGGACGCCAGACCAACTGTCTTAATTTAATTAGCCACTTAAAAAGCATAATAAGATGTATTTCGAAGCTAAATTATACCAAAAGCCCGTTAAAAATCCAAGTGAGTAGTGTCCGACTTTGGTATAGCCTATTTATTGTCTTTTACTAAGTTCCATACAAAAAGGAGATAAAAGAAATAACAAAAGACACCTCGCCAAAAGTATCCTCTCTCGGCCACGGAGCAAAGTGGGTCAATTGAAGACTTAGGGTTTGGGGGTGCACCAGGGCAACTGCCGCTATATAAAGCCAACTTAAATCCTTTTCTTCTATCCTATAATTTCGGCCAATTTTAACTGCAGATAGTTTTTCCTGTCTGATATATTGGTACACCGTTAGGATATTCAGTTTAAGAACCTGCGCGACTTCGCTGACCTTTAATAAAATTGTCTGTGACATATAATAAAATACTATATATCATATTCTCCTTTATTTGTCTATGGTTATCTATGTTCTTTGGAATTTTTAGCTGCAGGTGTTTAGCGTAAAATTAAGGTAAGTTTTATGTAGTTATTTGCTCTTCACCCTGTAATACCTCCCTCTTGTTTCTCCGCTTTTTTCAATAAGTTTGTGGTCTAAAAGTTTCTTTAGATCGTATCGCAATGTCCTTTCGGGTACCTTGGTAAACCTGCGTCTTATCGTATCAAAGGAAACAACTTTATGGTCGCTTATAACATTGTATATCTCCTCTTGCCTTGGAGGTAAAAACACTTTTTGGTCTTTTTTTAGCTCCTCTTCGATTTGAGCCTTTATAGTTTGGGTCTGTTGCCAGAAGGCCTCAAGCATAAAAAGCAAATAATCGTTAGTATTTTTTTGTCCTTTATCCAAGTGAAAATAGTAATCATTTTTGTGGTTATCCAGATATTCTTCAAAAGGTACGGTGAAGATAAAATCCCAGCCGCGGGATTTTAATATAATGGCAATAAGAAGCCTGCCTGCTCTCCCGTTTCCGTCTAAAAAAGGGTGGATTTTTTCGAAAGTGAGATGGGCAATAAAAGCAGCTATAAGAGGAAACTTTTCCGTATCGGAGTTAACAAAGGACAATAAATCATCTAGCAATTTTGAAATGGCACGAGGTGGCGGTGGCATGTAAACGGCAATACCGCTCTCATTGAAAATCGCACTTGCCTCGCGTCTAAGGCGGCCGGCGTCCGGACTTAGATTTTTGAGAACTAGCGTGTGAATCTGCAAAAGAATATCCTTCTTAAGATCACCTTTTCTTACATGTCCGTCTATAAACCTTATTGCTTTTTCAATATTGAATACTTCGAGCTTCTTTTGGGATTTTTTATCTCCTATGTCAACATCTGAAAGTTCAAGCGGGTTTCCTTCAATGCGGGCAGAAAATAGAGAGCTTTTTAAAAGGCTGACCCTTTGGATTTTTTCCTTTAGTGGTTTTGGGAGGTTAAGGGAAGCAATATGCAATCGCTCGGTTTCAATTTTGGCAATAAGCGCCAGCATTTGGGGGGTAATGGTATACGAAGGAGGGATCTTCATACCAACATATTACCAAATGTTGCCGAATCTTGCCGTATATTGCCAAAAGTTGCGGTATGACATTTTAGCTCTTGCCAGTTTCTTGGAGTTCGTAGGTGCAAATGTTGAGTGTGGAATTCAAACGGAATTGTTAGCAAGTTGAAAGATTAATATGTTTGATGCTAATTCACCATATTACTCTGAGTCCATAGTCTTTATAGCCAGCAAGCTCCTTGTCATGGGTCAGCAAGAAACAATCTTCTCTGATTGCCTGCCAAGCCAGGATACGATCAAAGGGATCTTTGTTTTTGATTTTGGGTAGCTGATAAAAGGTTGATGCGGTCTGTGCGTCCAAATTTAAAATCTCAAAACCAGTATCTTTTGCGATAGCGGGCAGTTTATCGGGCAAAATACCTTTTATATCGATCTTTCCAAGCGAAAATTTAAGAGATATTTCCCAAAAAGTCATTGTGCTAACGTATTTTGTTGACTCTTCGTTAAGTAGAATATCCTTTACCTTTTTGGAAATTTTTTTGGGTGACAGTTCAGCCCACAAAAAAACGTGTGTGTCGACGAGGTAGTTCACAAAGCTAAAAACTCTTCGTCTGAGATTTTAAAATCCTTGTGTATTTTAAAAGATGCTTTACCTTCTAATAATCCCAATTTAAAATTCGTTTTCTTTATATATTTTTTATAAGGTATTAATGCCGCTACCTTTTTTTTGTTTTTGCCAAATGTAATGCCGATACTTTCACCTTGCAGCACTTTTTCCAATACCTCGGAAAATTTAGCTTTAAATTGTCCTACAGTCATCTGATTCACAATTATAATTTAACATTTTCTTGACAAGTTGTCAAGAAAATTGGTAATTACCTATACAAATTACTGTGGGAATCTATGATGACAAAAAGTGCGCTTTCAGAATCTCTTTTAAATATTGCCCGCATATCGCCGGTGACATTTATACTCCTGTAGCCCAACCACTTACCTTTTAATGCATGGTTATTCAAAACGGGATTAAATTCATCTTTACTAAACAGACTTAATCTATCGTCAAGTTTCTTTACAATTTTTGGAGATAACTTGTGGTATTTCTTCTTGAAGTCTCTATGAAAGACAATTGTCATTTAGACTTCAACCAGTTAATTGCCTCCTTGGCCGACTCAAACTTAGGAGACAAATTACGGTTATGCTTAATATCTTCCTCTACCTTATCAAGAAGCTTCTCAAGCTCCGGTGTCATTTGTGGAGTATCAGAAAAAATTACTTCTCGAGTCCTGATAAAGTTTCGCAGTGAGGCGTTAATGACATCACTAAGATTCAAGCCGAGTTCGCGGGCGACTTTAGCTGCGTTTTCTTTAACTTCTTTATCAGCCTTTATGTGAATTACTGTTTGCATAGTAACTAAAGTATATACAATAGTTACTTATTTGTCAAGAAACCTTTTTGGCGACAACTACAAACCTTGCCGTATCCAGAAACCCGCTGCATGTATAAATTGTCAGGCGGGAATCTTCTGTACTTTCCAAAATTTCAACAGAATTTGGCTTGACCTCTTTGCGCTCAAATATTTCGAATTTATGGATATTGCCTTCACTATCGGTTACTTCAACTATATCTCCCGCCTGGACTTTCCATAGGCTTCCTAGTACGTCTTTTGTGTTATGGCCGTATAAAACCACGTTGCCCGGTTCGCCCAGCCTTCCTGAATTTATCAGATACGAAACCCCAGTCTGGGAAACTGTCCAGCGGTTATCCTTAATAAAACCGTCTGAAACATCAAGAGTCCTTTCAAGCTTTGGAATATAGATTTTGGCAGGCTTCGGAGCTTCTTTATCTGTTTGTTCCTGATTCAATTGCGGCTCAGCTTGAGTTGGTGTCTGCCATCCATAACCCTGACGAAAAGAAGACCAAAAAATAAGCCCTGCACCGGCTAAAATTAAAAAAATTGCAAAAGCCTGGGAAAAATAAAGCCTTATTGGGCTTTTCTTTTTGCGGGAACGTGAAGTAGCTGCCATACACCTGCTCCCATTAATATTAATCCTAAAATCATCGCTACCTGTGAAGCGCTAGTGCCGGTTGATGCCAATGTGCTTGCCCCAAGAACCTGGCCGCCTGAACTGTCGCTTGACGTGGAAGACGAACTTGAACCTGAGCTGTTATCCGAAGAGCTTGAGCCGCCGGATGACAGACTTGGTGACGGGCTTGGATCAGGGCTCGGTGACGGATTAGGGCTGGGTGATAGATCATTGCCTCCTGTATTGCAGGAGTCCCCTTCACACTCATCTTCGGGATCAGGTGACGGTGATGGACTTGGGTCTGGGCTTGGATCAGGGCTCGGTGACGGACTA
>MFBF01000025.1:8837-11213 GCA_001774865.1 Candidatus Curtissbacteria bacterium RIFCSPHIGHO2_02_FULL_42_15 | reverse complement strand
AAATTTATAGATCGGGTGGTTCAGATCATTCATTTTTCTTAATAACTTATCGCCTGATAAAATTCCATCAGCGAAAGAACTAGGGCCAAAAGCGCCAACGCAACCATGGCAATTGAAACAGGAGGCGTGGAAATAAATTCCGAAAACAAGGTTGGAATCTGCTCCTCTTTTGCCTTTTTCTTCTTCATGCCTATCTTAAGATTAAAACCCAATGAGCATGATGTCAAATTGACGAGCTGATAGTTTATAGATCATAGATAGTAGCCCGTAGACGACAGATTGTATAATATCGCAGACGGGGTGTAGTGTATCGGTAACACGCTACGTTCGGGACGTAGAGACACTGGGTTCAATTCCCAGCACCCCGACTTAGACAAAACGAGGACGGACCTCGTTTTGTCTCGTTTTGTCTTAAACTGGTTCTTGATCATTGATTCTAAATACTTAATACTTAAATTAATGCCCTCGCTGTCGCGAACAGATGACAAGAAACATTTAACATTTGACAAAATTAAGTCAATTGTCAGTGGTCATCCATTCGACAAGCTCAGGATGACCCTGAGTTTACCGAAGGGTCAATTGTCAGTTGTTCGTAAAACCAAAGGTTTTACGCTAATCGAGCTTTTGGTTGTGATTGCCATTATCGGAATTCTTATTGCCGCAGCCACCGTCTCTTATACCAAAGCCCAGCAAAAGGGCCGGGATGGCAAGCGAAAAGCCGATCTTGCATCTATCCAGCAGGCTTTAGAACTGTATTTTCAGACCAATGGGAAGTACCCACAGATGGAGTGGGTTTACGCTAACAATGGCGGTACTTGGGTAACCGGTTTAAACACAAATTATATTGCCCAGTTACCTCAGGACCCAATAAGACAAACCGATACTGCAGATTGTATTCCAGCAACTTCGGGTTGTTATGACTATGCCTATTATTCGGGAGGTTGGTGTTCAATAAATGGAAAAAATTATATCTTAACGACCCGATTAGAAGCATACAGCGGTACAGATTTCAGTCAGCGAAACATTCCTGGAACAGCATGCACCTGGAATACCTCTGCGGTGTCAGGACTTTATGTGGTAACTGGTCCCTAAATTACAAAAACTAAAAACGCGCAAATTACAACAATCAGGGCAATCAGCAAATATTCAACGAAGAGTTTTTTTTCTATTTCTCCTTTGATGTGATGATAGGTTGTTCCCCACAAAAGATAGAAAAAGGTAATTACCAAAATCACCAAAAACTGATCTGTACTATCAAATCTCAACCTGTAAACTGCCACTACCCCTACACCAAGACCAAGAATCAAAAAAATGTGCGCTAAAATATCCAAGTGTTTCATTTTTAACTGCTCAACGTCTAACGCTAAACGACTAAAGCCTGGCAACGATTTTGCGTTAGTCGTTAGTCGTTAGTCAATTTGCGATCCTCACAACACCGCCCCTGCCACAGCATACCAAATTGCCAAAAGTATAAATGCCAAAATTGCCAGATGGGCCAAAACTCCTGATCTCAGACGCAGATGGTTTTTTCTTAAAGTGTAGATAATTTCAAGTGCAAAAAGAAGAAAAACAAATCCTACCAAGCCAAAAGAGACTCCTTTGACAAGTGAAAACTGGCGTGAGGCCAGAACCGTCGACTGAGTATTTTGTGCAGTTTCCAGGCTGGGCAATTCAACTGCGACAGAGACTGGAGTAGGCGAAGGACTCACCTTCGGTGACGGCGACGGGGCAGACGGTGGTTTTTCCTTAACTTGCGCAACCTGAGCCGGGCTCGGTTGGGGACTCGGCACAGGTGATGCCTGTACCAAAGGCTGTTGCGTCGGAATCTGCGAAACGGGCGTGCCGAACATCTGAACAACCAAAATCACTTCCCTGCCCTCTAAATCCCCTGAAGCAACCGCAACGCCGATTTCCTTGAAATTAGTATCCAGCATATTGCTTCTGTGCGACGGCGAAGCCATCCAGGCATCAACCACACTCGAAGCATCCGAAAAATCGCGCGCCAGATTTTCACCGGCATATAAATACCGGTAGCCTGCGGTCGTAATAAAATTCCATGGGGTTTTGCCCGAAGGCGAATTGTGGGCCCAGTAATCTGCAGCATACATGTCCTGCGCCTTAGCTGAAGCCGCCTGCGCAAGCTGGCCGTTTGAAGATAATACCCCAAGGCCGCTTTGCGCCCGTTTTGCATTTGTCAGCGCAATTATCTGATCCGCGGAAAACATCACCTGACCGAGAATCTGCGGCGCCTTGAGCTTGATCAAATAGAGACCGGCGCCAAACAGAACAAGTATCAAAAGATACGAAGCTAAATACGATAAATTAAGCGCCTTGGCCCGATGGTGCAGACCGTCTTCCTTCTGATGAGGAATAAAG
>MFBF01000025.1:0-8813 GCA_001774865.1 Candidatus Curtissbacteria bacterium RIFCSPHIGHO2_02_FULL_42_15 | reverse complement strand
GTCTTCGGCGTAGAGATAAGGGTCGATTTGCAACTTCCATTCAAAAACCTCGCCTTTTTCAAAAAACCTTGCCTCTTCTTCTTTGGCAGACGCTTCAGAATCGGAAACATGGATGACGTTTGCGGAAGTGGACATCGAAAAGTCACCGCGGATCGAGCCAAGTTCGGCATCACGGCTGTTGGTTACGCCTGCCATTTTGCGCGCAACAGCAACTGCGTCTATTCCCTCCCAAAGCATGCAGACTAAAGGTGCAGATGACATAAACTTTTTGAGTCCTGCAAAAAAAGGCTTGTCTTTATGGTGGGCGTAGTGTTCTTCCAAAAGCGCATCTGATGCGGCCATCATTTTTAATGCAACAAGCTTCAGGCCTTTTCTTTCAAACCTGTGGATTATTTCGCCGACCAACCCCCGCTGGAGAGTATCCGGCTTCAGAAGAACAACAGTACGCTGCATGATTTTAGTATAAAGTATAAAGTATAAAGTATAAAGTATAAAGTCAGAGCTTCAACAATTTTTCAAACCGTGCCCTATCCTTAAACGGCCCGATGACTGCCAGATTAAGCTTGTTTACGGTGAATAAAAACTGGGCGACTCGTTTGATATCCTCTGCCTTGACCTCATCAATTCTTTTCAAATATTCGTCAATTGTCCTTATTTTATTTTCCAAAATTTCATCTGTTCCGTAAGAAACGGCAACGGTTCGGGAATCTTCCCACGAAAGAATAACCCTGCCTTTGATGTATTCTTTAGCCTTTTTGAGCTCCCTCTCAGAAACCGGTTTTTTTGAAATTTCTGCAAACTGGGCCAAAATCACTTTGATAGCATCGTCAATCCGCTTAAGATCCACGCCTGCCGCGGCGCATAATGTGCCGGTGTCCAGATAGCTTTCGGCATCCGCCCGCACGTAATAGGCCAAACCGTGTTTTTCGCGCACATTGACAAAAAGCCGGGATGACATGCCGCCGCCCAAAATAGTCGCAAGAACCGCGGCATTATATCTTTCGGGATGGCCGATTTTAAATGCGCGGAATCCCAAAACCAGATGCGCCTGGTCTGTTTTTTTGTAGGTAACTTTTAAAGCCGGCTTCTTCTGGTTTTCGGAAACAGGCAGAAATCCGCCGACTGCCTTTTCGGGGGTATGGCCAAAGAACTTTTTGACCGTTTCAATCGTCTTTTCCCTGTCAAAATCACCTGCAACAGAAACAACCATGTTGTTTGGAGCATAGCGGTCCTCGATATATTTGATAAAATCGGCCCTTTGGATTTTTTTAATTACCTCTTTCCTGCCTCCAATATCCCAGCCTAGAGGCTGGTCGCCCCACAAAAGCTGTTCGTAAATTTCGGAAACTCTACGCATCGGGGTATCTTCGTAAAGATTAATTTCCTCAATAATTACGCCCCTTTCCTTTTCGATCTCTGTTGGGTCAAACTTGGAATTCCAAAGCATGTCGGAAAGCATGTCCAAAGAAAGCGACAAGTGTTGGGAAGCACATTTGATGTGGTAGCCTGTGGTTTCCTTGCCGGTGAAAGCGTTGTAGTCTGCACCGATTTCGTCCAAAGCATGCGAAATATCGGTTGCGGTGGGTCTGTTTTTGGTCCCTTTAAAAAACATATGCTCGAGAAAATGGGAAATGCCGTTTGTCTTTGCAAGTTCGTACCGACTTCCCGCTCCGCACAAAACAATTGCCGTCACCGATTTTACCGCCGGCAGGTGCGAAAGAATAAGCCTCAGGCCATTTTCTAAAGTAATTTTTTGAAATGAATCTGGCATTTAAAAATTAACCTAATTGATCTAATTTACCTAATTTCTAAACAAAACCCAAGCACCAAGCCCTAAATGATCGCTTATTATTGGAAATTATTTAGGTCAATTAGAAATTAGAGTAATATCAGCCTTCGTCTTTGACGAATCTGATATATCAGAGGAGCAACATTGAAACAAAGTCTCAAGTTGACCTGCTGATATTAGAAATTTCAAGATTCGCGCTAGCGAATCTCTACATCCTCCGCTTTCCATGAATAATCGTCATAAACCGTCACAATACCAAACCTTGGCCCCTGAAAGTTCTTTTGGCTTGCGACAGCCCCGATTGTGGTGATTTTAACAGCTTGCTTGGGCGTTTTGAACTGGGCAAAAAAATGCATATCGCCGGAAAAAAATCCGGAAATTTGTCCTTCTTCCAGAATCGCTAAAAGATTTTCGGCCTGCGCCTTAACGTTTTGGGCATCCTGACCCATAATATGCGCGCTGTCGGGGTGAAACGGCGTTTTGTGGGCCATCACGAAACGCAGTTTGACATCTTTTTTTAGGCTTTCAAATAATAATTCCCAGCTCTCTGATGGTATGCCTTTATATATATCACTATTATCTAATATAACAATCTGTATCCTATCTTTTTCTAGCAAATGCGAAGCCTTGCCAAAAGTTTGGTTAAAGTTGGAAAGCGGATCATTGTCCTGATTTCTGCTGGCCCATAGGTCGTGGTCGCCGGCCGTCACATAATATTCCAGTTTCGAATCATCAAAAACTTGTTTTGCTACCGAAAGCTGCTCAAGCGTTCCAACCGTGGTCCAGTCGCCAAGTCCGATTACAAAATTAATTCCTTTACCCTGAGCTTGTGGAAGGGCTTTTGTCAAAAGATCGTTTTCGCCGCCCGAGTCGGAAACTATGGCAAATTTTAGAACCAGCCTTTTGACCTTTTCGGTTTCCTGATTTGCGTCCTTCTCAACATTCGGCACTTTAAACGACGATTTGGCCAGAGAGTATCCCAAAAAAATAGAAATAATTACCAGAATTATTAGAAGCAGAGTTTTTCTCATATAAAGAAGAATACGTCAACCGTCGCATCAATGGCAAATTAAGTCTTTTGGAAACTATGAGCCTTTTATGTTAAAATCGCCCAATGGCTAGCCCGGAAATTCCAGCGCAAATAACTCCAGAACAGTAAAAATCAGTTGATGACCGAAGTTTTCAAAATATGCTTGACTTTCTTACCGAAGCTACCCCCACCTCAATCAATCTGCATACTACTTGGCCACCGCGAGACTGGAAGCACACAGTAAAAAATTGGGCTAGAAACTTTACCATTGCCGGCCTATATCTGAAAACAGATAAAATCCTTGATGAAATTGGCAGAAGTTACCACATGACCAGAGAAAACGTTCGCCAAATCGTCAAAAAGGTCGTCATAGCAATCCACACAAACTCAAGCCAGGAAATGCAAGAACGTTTTTCACGGGAAAGTTTTAATTATAGAAAACCGCTTAGCCTTGCCATCAGAAAAAGGATTTTAAAAGCCACAACGGCACACCTTTTCGAGTCTCCATGCTGATACTCGAAGGCCAATCCTTGCGGGAAGTCAGAAAACAATTAGGGACCCAGAAAGTAAGCAGAGCTCTTCGCACGCTCAGAAACTGGGGAATAGAAATTCCGCGCGAAAAGAAGCTATCAAAGGCTAGTCTTCTAAGAACAACTCCTGTCACTGTCTTGGGGAAACCTCCAGAAACAATACCTAAGATCTCTCAACTCAAAGAACGTCACGATTTTGGTAATGTTTCGAATCTTGTAAATCAGATACGTGATAGAAGAAAAAGTGGAATAAGACTCGCCTATTTGTTCGAAGATGATTGTCCGATTCTAATCTATACATATAGTAATAACCGAGGGCACAGAGACTATCCATTGTTCCTATATCGGCTTAACCAAAAAGAACAACTAAAAACCTATCTTACCAAGCGCCTGAGAGAACTCGGGCTTTTATAAGCTCTGTGACTACATTTTCTCCGGAGCCAAAGCAACAGGTTAGGAAAAAGAAATCGAAAGCTTAACACCCAAGGCGGCAGAAAGCCTTTTAAGAAAACCAAGCGAAGGATTCGCGTTCATTGCTTCAATTCTGGAAATTGCCGCCTGCGAAGTGCCCAATTTTTTTGCCAAATCTCTTTGAGAAAGGTTTTTCCTGAGCCTTGCTTCGATAACCTGACAGGCCAGCAAATAATCTGCCTCAGATTCCTCCCAAGCCTTTTTAAACTCGGGATCTTTGAGCCTTTTTTCAAGATCTTCTCTAAAAGTATAAACAGGCCTCTTTTTCATTCTCTTCATGATACTATATATGATATCAAACGTCCATGCGCTTTGTCCACTCCTCATACCTAGAAATAGCGATTGCAATTTCTCCCTTTGGCGCTTTTTGGGATTTTTTAACAAAACCATGCAAAGCTAATACTTCGTCTTTAGCAAAAATAATGTAAAAGACTCGAATGTTATCTCGACCTAAAATTCTAATCTCCCAAAGAGGTGTGCCTGTAAGCTTTTTAACATGAGGGAGAATACTTTGCAAACCGTACAATTCAATATAATTAAAAATTCGCAACAATTTAGCCTGTTGGTTTTGCTTCAACGAATCAAGAAAATCGTTAATTGGATTTTAGCCCGACGGAGAAATATAGTATTGAACTGATCCCATTTTTACATTTTCTCCGGAGCAGAAACGCCGAGAAGTAAAAGAGTATTGGCAAGGGCAATTTTTGTGGCTGTGATTAATCCGATTCGCGCTTTTTCTAAATCTTCTTTTTCCCCAACAACCCTACAGTTTTCGTAAAATTTATGGAAAGAATCGGCAAGATCGATAGCATACCCCGTCAGTCTGTGCACCGCAAAATTGGAAGCGATATCCTCAACAAGCTCCGGCAGTCTTGAGATTTGCTTGATAAGATCAAGTTCATAACTGGTATTTAATAGCCGATAGCGAGGGGTGACGCGCGAGGGAACCCCCCTGCGAGCACCCGCAGTCAGCTCCTCTTTTGCAAACGCTGACAATGATTTTTCAGATAAAAGAGCATCAAGAGCTGGCGAGGACGTCGGCTGGGGGTGAAGCGCGGCAGGACCCCGAGCTATTGCAAGAATTGAGGCAATTCTGGCGTGCGCATACTGCACGTAATAAACCGGGTTCTTTTTGGATTTTTCGCGCGCCAGATCCAAATCGAAATCAATTGGAGAGTTGGCATCATGCATCAGGATAAAAAAGCGCAGGGCGTCGCGCCCAATCTCATCCAAAACTTCCCTTGCCGTCACAAACATCCCAGATCTTTTGGACATTGCAACTAGCTCGCCATGCCGCTTGAAACGTACCCACTGATACAAAATCACATGAAACTTGGAAACGTCGTAGCCTAATGCTTTGACAACCGCCTGAAGGCGCGGAACGTGCCCGTGATGGTTGGCACCGAGTATGTCGATGGCCAAAACCGGATTTTGGGCAAATTTTAGATTGTGATAGGCAATATCATTGGCAAAATAGGTATAGGTGCCGTCGGATTTCTTGACAACAGTTTCCCGGTCTTTTAAAAATTCATCTGACGGCGCGAACCACAATGCCCCGTCTTTTTTCTTCAAGACGCCCTTTTTCTCAAGCTCGGCCAAAACTTTTTGAGTCTGGCCGCATTTTACAAAATCACCTTCGGGATAGACCTCATCAAATTTAATGCCCATCGCCTCGCAGTCTTTCAAGATCTCATCAAGCAGAATTGCGACTGCATTCTGTCCTGTTTCTTCTTCATTGAGTTTTGAGTTTGGAGTTTTGAGTTTGGAGTTTACGACCTGCTTTGCCAAATCTTTTATGTATTCCCCTTTGTATTCCTGATCCTCAAGCTTTTTTCCGAATGCGACATTGGCAATAGATTCACCCAGTTTTCCAACCTGAACCCCGACATTGTTATGAAGATATTCCCGTACGACCTTGTAGCCGCAAAACGCCAAAACCGAGGCTAAAACATCACCAATCGGCCCGCCGCGGGCGTTTCCGAAATGCAAAGGGCCTGTGGGGTTGGCGCTGACAAATTCGACTCTGGCTTTCTTGCCTTTACCGAGGCTGTTTGACCCATAGCCTTTATTTGTTTTGAGTACAAATTCAACCTCCTTTTGCCAAATTTCGTCTTTGATGAAGAAATTGACAAATCCCGGCTCTTTTACCTCTAGTTTTTTAATGTAAGGCTGGTTTTGTAAACTCTGGGCCAAAACCTTAGCAAACTCCATCGGTGATTGCTTAATATCACGGCTAACCTTAAGTGCAACACTGGAAGTAAAATCCCCGAATTTCGGACTAGATGTCCTGGTTACCTCTATATCTAATTTGTCAATTGTCAAATGTAATTTGTCAAATGTTCTAAGTATGTCTTTTCTAATCTCGTCCCTTGACATTATGCTTACTAGTCTACAGTGGAAAACGCCTGCTGTACAGTCTCAGGAATTGATGGAATTGGCAAGGTTTAATAATGCTTTGCCGAGCTCTTCGCTTGATGCACCATAGACGATAAGAATATGAGCGTCGACTTCAATTTCTTCTTTCAACGGTTCTAAATTGTCCCTTGCGGCTTGGTCTAATACGTTAGTCCATCTCAAAATTTGTTTTTTTCTAAACTCTATCTCTTCTGCCAGCTCTTTCGGCTTTCGATTATCCCAAAAATGCTCAAGTAAAAGACTTGCATAAGTTAACGCATCGTCTTTGGCATGTTCAAAATCGACGCCGGGCCCATACTCATTCACAACCCTTTCACTAAAACGGAACATTTCAGCGTGGGCGGTATGTTCGTCTCTCCAGCCGAATTCTTTAGTCATATAGTTTAGATAATTCGAGAAATTTTACTCTAATTTAATTAAATTAGCAAACTATGGGGTGGGTTTGGGTACAAGCGATTTGGGATTATCGTTTAGCTTTTGGGCCCGAGAGGCTCAAGATATCTGGCCACAAAAGCGGCCATATCCACCCGCCCTTCCGGCTGGGGGATGGCCTGAATATGCACGGCATCCGAAAAAAATATAGACATTGACGGTAATTTGTCCGCAGGTACAAACCTCATTGCCACAAGCTTTACGTCTTTGTCCTTTAATTTTGTCAATAACCCTTCGCTTTTTTCAGGCATCGCCAAATTGCTAGGTTCTTCATGCTTGCCTTGCGGAAACCAAAGCACCGCTCCTCCGGCGATTAGATCCTCCGTCACCCTTCTTGGTAATCTTTGCCAATTTACAATTTGTCCGCTTGAATCAAACCTGGCTATATCAACCGTAACCCAGTTCAAAGCTTCAGCGGCCATATCGTAAAACTGTGGCGTAAAAGGAACAGTGAATACAAGTTTCCTGCCGCCGGGAAGCCTTCGGATCTTAGTCAACCCCCTTTGCGCAATCGCAACCGGCTCCCTTAAGTGCTCATCGTAAACTTGGGTTCTCTCATCATGAACAATTTGAGTTGTTTCGAAATACTGTGCCATGCCGGCAAGAGGTCCGCTTCTGGTGTGGTTCCCTATGAAGAGTGTGGAACCACTTTTTGGAATATTTTCTGCGCCTTCGATTTTAAATTCAAATCCGCAGTCTTGATAAATTTGGGGGACTTCACGGCTTGCCTGAACTTTTTCTCTCTCGAGCATTTTTTTAACCAGATTTTTAAGCTTTTTGTGCCCCTCTTCCGTCAAGCCCTCGCCGAGGAATTTGTCTGCAATATAAACCGTCAGAGGATGAGGAATAACTCTTATTAAATTTGTCGGGCGGACTTCACCCGAAGACGGCATTCTATATTCACGCTCAGTCATACAGAAAAGTATATCAGATTATGAGAGGGGCGATCTGAGGACATTACAAGACCAATTCCATCCTGAATGATTTGTAAAGCCTATCGCCTCTCAGGTCTAAAAATTCACTCATTTTTTCAAACCCCAAACTTTCATAGAGTCTGATGGCCGGTTTCTGCGTTTCCAAAACAGCAAGTTTCGCTTTACCGATTCCCCGACCTTTCAGCTTTTGAAGCAGAGTTTCCAAAAGCCGCTTTCCTACCATCTGTCCACGGTGATCCGGATCTACGTACAGATGCTGTATTAATGCTTCTTGCTTCTTTTCATCAATACGGGCGTTTACCATTCCTATGAATTCACCATTTTCTTCTGCAAAAACATAAACAGTAGATGACGTTTGTTCATCTAGTTTTTTTCTCCACTCATATTCGGTTCTTTTCAAGTACGTATCCATGCCATCTTGATAATCTAAGAAGGCAATCGGATCCTGCTGGAGCGATGTGAGTTTCAATTTACGTAAGATCTCCCAATCTTCTGGTGTAAGCTGAACGATTCTTATATTCGATAACCTAGGGGTCATCTCAGCATCTGATCTTGTTTCTGAAAAACGAGGCATTTCCATAGCGGAATTATACAAAACCGAATCTAAATTGACAAACTATGGGGTGAGGTTATCTTCAATTTTGGGTTTTCCGAGAAGTTCTGGTAAATATCGCTCGAGTGTTTTCATCTGAAAATCAATATTAAACCAGTCTACCGTAATACCCATGGATCTATAATACTCATATGAACCTTTTGTCTTATCAACCGGTATGCCACTCGATTTAAACTCGTCAAACTTTTGTTGGACTTGATCTTCATCCATGCGACCATAAGCAACTTCGTGGGCAAGAGCTATTCCGAGATATCTAGCTATAATCTCAAGCTCTTTGGGGCCCGTTCTTTCTCTTGGAAACGGCCTCATAACGGCTCGGATTGTGTCTGTAAACGGATTCCCTCCAGATTCTTCCCCGCCGCGATCCCAAGGCACTGCTTCTGCAGTCATAGTGCTGAAATACTAGACGCAATCTATTTATATCTCAAACGAATTTGAATTAGAGTAAGAATTTTAGAATAGATTTAATAGGTAAAACTATATACTACTATATAATAAGGAAGCATTGTGGATCTTTATCTGGCGGATTTAGCCCCAAAAGTTCTACCATCACTCTTAATTTCAATGATGCCGTTTGTATCATTGCGGAGTATTTTTA
>MFBF01000024.1 GCA_001774865.1 Candidatus Curtissbacteria bacterium RIFCSPHIGHO2_02_FULL_42_15 | reverse complement strand
GGTCTTTATTAATCCTTTAAATTGGGAAGAACCATTCGGTTTGGTGATGGTGGAGGCGATGGCTTGTGGGACTCCGGTTGTTTCAATAGCCAGAGGTGCAGCACCCGAAATCGTTGAGCATGGAAGAACCGGTTTTTTGGTCGCAGATGTAGGTGAAATGGTTGAGCGGGTTAGCGAAATATATCAAAATCCGAATTTGATCAGGGCGGTTGATTGCAGAAAGCGTGTTGAAGAACATTTTTCGAACCGATCGATGGCAAGTGAGTACCGAGAAGCCTACGACGAAGTTTTGAGACGAGAACAACTAAAGGTTTAGGGTCAAAAATATTAGGGGAGAAGGAGCCCGTCCCAATACCTCTTAAACTCAAAAAACTCAGTCTACAATTAAATTATGAGAAACGAGGGGAGACCTCGTTTTATGTTTTATCCTAGGAAATTTAATAGCGTTGCGGCGGGGATTGTGGTACCGCTTTTGGCTGATCCCTCAATTATCATCTTGGCAATACCGTCTTGTCTTTATCTATTCCAAACCTAACATACCCGTTTTTTCTAAATGCTCCATCAAAGCCAAAAATTTCTTTAGTTTCGTATTCGTCGGCAAAAGCCATAACTATGCAGTCTGTGTAGCTAACGGATTTTGGTTGCCTTGTGAATTTTTCGAGTGCGTCCATTCTGATTTGATGAGTTGTTTCTGAAATTGTAAAGCTTTCCGATTTGAGGATTTTTTCCGATTGCAAAATGGCTGCTTTGTGACCTATTTTTCTGCCGACTACATTAATTATCTCGGTAAAAATTTCTCCCGGTACAACTATGTTTAATCTTTTCTCCTCGATATTCTTACCGATAGATCTTGCTTTTTCATAGTTGGAATCATCAATATTCCCGAGAGAAATAAATGCGCTGGTGTCAAGAATAATCGGTTTGTTCACGCTTCTTCGTAGAGGTATTTATCGTGGTTTGTAGATAAGTCTTTTGGTCCCTTCCATTTATATTTTTTGGCCATGGCGGCAATTTCGAGAAGAACATGGCCGGCGTTTTTAGAAGTTCTTTTCTTTTTTAAACCTTCTTCGAGTGTGTCACGAATCACCTGAGCCTTGGGCTTTTTTTCGCGTTTGGCGATAAGGTCAATATTTCTATATAAATCTTTTGGCAAATAAACTTGAGTGCGAATCATATGTCTGATGTATAACATACACAAGGTGTGTCAGTCAACACAAGGTAAGGAATTTTAGAAGTGTGGCGGCGGGGATTGTGGCGCCGCTTTTGGCTGACCTTTCAATTATCATCTTGGAGTCGCATAGAAGATTTTTAAGGAGAACAGACGATGTAGTTATTGGCAATAGTCGGCACCCAAGAACACCTTGCAGCCGAATTTGTGATTTCAGGATCGGAAGAATTTTCCAAAACTGCCCTCAGCCAATATTTTAACCGTCCACTTGTTGTAGTGCCACCAGAAGTGTCAGAGCAAACATTAGTGGCGGCTGAACCTGTGAAATCATAACTATATTCGTATTTATAGGTACCTGTTGTGTCTGTGAACATTGGGTCTTGAGGAGGGTTTTTCATATAGTTTAGTGAAGAAAGATAGTTCCTGAAATTGACATAACGGTCTGCAGATGTCCCTCCGGGGCCATTGGAGATAACAGGATAATTTCCACCAGTACAATCGTTTTGAACAAGAGCCAAAGCTTTGGAAACGGCATCAAGGTCTGCTTTTCTCCTTGAATCTCTGCCTTTGGCCTGAGCAGAAGTAAAAGAGGCGATAGCAAAGGAGGCAAGAATGCCGATGATGGCAATGACAACAAGAAGCTCTATCAAAGTAAATCCTTTGGATTTACGTTGGATAATTGACAGTTGACCTTTGACATTTGACTTAATTTTGTCAAATGTCAATTGATTCTTGTTAGTTGCTCCCGAAGGGTTGAGCATTAAATCTATTATTGACGATCCCCCCCCCATGTCTATGATTTATCTGGATGGTAGATTCCCCTCAACGGTTTAGGTTGCCTACTTTGCGAATTCAAGTTGCCAGATTTGGTTTCACACTCATTGAAGTACTAGTGGTTATTGCAATAGTGGGTATTTTGGCAAGTGTAGGGTTTTTCTCCTTAAATAATGCGCTGCAAAAAGGAACAGACGCCGAAAGAAAGAGCGATCTGAGAAGTCTGAAAACGGCCTTATATCTATATTCTGCTGATTACAATGCCTTTCCTCCCGACCCGGCACTTGATTCTGGAGTTGAGTTTACTTCTGATAGTGGGGTTGACCCCTGGATACCTAGCCTTGATCCAGAATATATTAAGGACCTGCCGAAAGATCCAAGACAGGCAGCAATGCGTTCTTTGTTAGCAAGGATTTTCAAACCACAAAATCTGATATCTGCCGCAAATGCCGAGATGTTGCAAATTGATAAGGGATTCTACACTTTTGAGCTTTTGCCAGGCGAGTCCCTACAGACAGGGCAATTTATCAACAATAAGATGAATTGGGCCACTTTGGAGCCATCTCCAGGTGTCTATGATTTTTCCCTGATTGAAGATAAAGTCAGGCCAGCTGCTTTGGCAGGGAAACGCGTAAGACTTAGTATGGAGGCAGGTAATTTATCCCCTGCATGGCTGAAAGATCCACCTTACAATATTCCTGAATATCATGTAATTCCTCCGAATGTGCCCGAGTATGATACATATTATGTTTGGCATCCAACTTACGTTGCTGAACTCGGCAAGTTTCTAAATAGTCTCGGCTCATATCTTGAAGGTCCGAGTTTCCCATATCGGTCGTCTTTGGTCGGTGTTAGTGTTCCAGCAGCCCCTGATTTTGCTGAAATGATTACAGGAGGCTGGTCGGAATCTTTCCTTGATGCTCAAGATCCACCTCCGGCTTTTACTCGAGCAGCCTATGCGGATGCCTGGAATAAGGCGATTGATACCATGGCTGCTTCTTTTCCAACGATTCCTCTTGCAATCAACCTATCCCAAACTTGGGACGAAGTTGCTAATCCTTCAAACGGAGTACCTCTCACTGATTGGGTTCCTAAGCAGGTGGGGGATTATGCGGCAAGTAAATACTCGAATATTGAGTTTGGAAATGATTCTGTACCAGTGACACTTGCAAGTCTTGTTCCTTATTTTCAATCAAAGGCTGATGCGGGTTTTGCTATTCGTGCACAGATACATTACGCCAGTTTAAAAAAACCGGAAACCGATGGGGGGTCTGTTGTGACACCGCAGGAACTTTGTTTGGCTTTTAAATTTGCCTATGATATGGGTGCAAGAGCCATTGAGGTTAACAAGAATGCCTTTATCGACCCTACTTTAAGACCGGTAATTGCAGATTGGGATCCAGCGCTTAAAGGTACAGGGCGCGCCCCTACTTGCGGAGCCTCGCCGCCGCCACCCGAGCCATCACCTGAACCCTCACCCGGAGGATCGCCGACACCTTCAGTCTTTAAATATCTTTATAAAGTGGCAGTGGATCATAAATCATTTGTACTTTGGGCAAGATTAGAGAACGAGAAAGATTCTCAAATTTACAATCAACCGGAAGCAGTTTGCAAACAGATTCCACCAAGCGTTGATTACAATTACTGTATTGAGAATGATTAGTATTGCCCTTTACACCTCAGAGGTGGATTTATAGCTACACCTCGGGTTTTTCTTCTCAAGCGAGGAATTTTAAAAGCGTTGCGGAGGGGATTGTGGTGCCGCTTTTTGCGGATCCTTCAATTATCATCTTGGCAATGCCGTCTTCCAGCTTGTCGGCGATAAGTCTTCGAATCGGTCTTGCGCCAAACTGCGCATCAAAACCGCTCTTGGCGATTTGTGTTGCCAGATCATCCGTAATTTCAAGCGTGATATTTTTGGAATCCTTTAGCTGTTTGGCAAGCCTCCAAAGCATGAGTTTTGTTACTGCGATTGCTTGGTCATTCGAAAGTGGATGATAGACCACAACCCCATCAAATCGGTTGATCAACTCTGGAGAAAAAAGCTTTTGTTTTAAAACGTACTCGACTAAAACTTTTTGCAAATTATCACCAAGTACGCCTTTTTGAATTTCTTCCCTTATGTATTCTGCCGCCGCATTTGAGGTTGCAATAATAATTACGTTATCAAAATTCACTTTTTTGCTCAAAGCATCCGTCATAAACCCCTCGTCCAATATCTGCAGAAAAAGATTTTGAACATCTGTGTCCGCTTTTTCAAACTCGTCAACCAGAAGCAGGGAGAACGGGTTTTGGGCAATTAAAGAGGAGAGATTTCCCGAAGTTCTGCTTTCTGAATCGCCGATCAATCTTTTTAAACTATCTTCACCCTGGTATTCGGACATATCAAGCCGAACCATTCTGTCCTCCGCGCCAAAGTAGGTTTCTGCCAGAGCCTTGGCCGTTTCGGTTTTTCCGACTCCTGTCGGGCCCAAGAACAAAAACGAACCGATCGGCCGGTTTCCCGCTTCGATTTCTGCCCGTGCCCTGCGCATTGCCTTGGCAATTTGAATAATGGCCTCATCCTGGCCGACGATTCTGGTGTGCAGAATTTTTTCCAGGTCTTTTAATTTGGTGCCTTCATCTTTAGTAATTTGGCCAACAGGTACTTTGGTTTGCTGCTTTAAAACTTCGCTTACTGTTTCGCGGGTTATAACATTCTGGTTTTGCGAGCGGATCTGGTTGACGCAGTCACCTAAAAGAACAACCGATTTTTCCGGCTGGTTGCGGTAGGCGATTAATTTTTCCGACTTGTCGACGATTTCCAAAATCGCCTCAAAATTTATTTTGATATTTTCCGTCTTTGAAAGCTCCAGCGCTTTGGAAATAACAACATCGATTGTTTCCTCGCGCGCGGGTTCCTCGACGTCGATTTTTTCAAAAAGTTTAAAAATTAAACCGTTTGGCCGAACAAATCGGTTAAAATCGTCAAGTGTTGTGATGCCGATTATGGGAAGGGTGTTGTCGGTCAAAATTGTTGATAAGACATCGGTTAAATCAATTCGTCCTTCCTGCGCCGTGACAACTTGATCGATGGCGTCGATTGCTAAAATTACGTTGCCTGCATGTTTGGCTTCTGCAAGAATTGCCTCAAAATTGGTTTTGGTCTCGTTGATATTTGTGCCTGTTCCCAGAAGTGCCACGGCATCAAGAAGCATGACTCTTCTTTCTTTCAAATTCGGCATTTGCTCTTTTTGAATTGCCGATGCCAGGCTTATCAGGGCCGTATGCCGGCCGACTCCGGGTTCGCCGACTAAAAGTACGTTATTTGCTGAAAGTCTAAGAATTACCTTTTCAATTCGCAAGAGAAGTTTTTGGTTTGAGGGGCGCGGCAGATTTTGGGCTGTAAGCTCGGTGCAAAATTTGTCTAAATTGTTGGTGTAGCCGAAAGATAGTGATTTAGCAAATGTACCTAGCTGGGCCTTTGGCCTTTCCAGATATTGGTCGATATGTAAAAGTAGGATTTTTAAATCCTGCGCTTTAATATTTTTTTGATCAAAATAGGTTTTTACGGCAGGAGCTTTGGTGCAAAGCGTTGAAATAATTTGTGAATTTTTTTGCCCCGGTGTGATTTGCAAATTTTGCAAGTTGGAAGTTTGCAGCAAAGCCTCGATTAATTTTTCATCGAAAAAAATGTAAAGAAGACGGAAGAAATCGGTATCTTTAAGTTTTTCTAAAAAAACCCGCGGTTCTTTGAAGTCCTCATCAAATAATGTATTTCTTGTAAAATCCAGATATTTCGCAAAAGAAAAAAACGGTATTGCCGCCCAGACCAAAATCAAAAATGCGTTTATCGGGACCAAAAGAATCGTTATCAAAATCCAAGCTATTAAAAGGACGGTTCTTACAGACGCGCCGACAAAAATCGAAGTTAGGTTAAATGTTATCTTGTCAAAAAGCCCCGAGACGCCGAATTTTTTTTCTTTGCCCTCTATAGAAAGCCGTCTATAGGGAGCGAAGAAATTTTTAAGAATTGCGGCGACGTTGAAGGTTTTTGGGGTTTCTTGGATCTGCTTGATTTTATTTTGTACAAACTCCGGAAGTGACACGGCATAATGCCACGAGATAAAGTTGGGTTTTTGAGGCGGCAGTTGAGCAGTGGTTTGGGTAGGCAGATTTTCCATAGTTTAAATGTAGCAGGAAGCAAGACTGATGGCAATTAAATCTGTAGGCTTCACAGAAATTGCTTTTTTTCTATAGGTTATGCTAAATTCTGCCTATGACAACTGAGATTGTTCGTAATCGTTTCCGCGGGGATGCTTGTGAAATATCAGATGTTTTTGAAAAACGAGAACTTGCACTATTGAAATGTTTAACTCATGGGATGACTAATGAACAGGCGGGTAAGCAAGTGTTAAATTTATCGATGAGTCCAGTTCAGGTTATTAGAGAGCGGATCATTCTCAAATTTAGACCACCGAATGAAAAACGCTTTACTAGGGCTGTCAATGAAGCCTGTTTAGCGCATGCGATAGCGTATGCAGTTGACAACAAACTTCTTTCTGCAGATCACCTTCCCAAGATTCCAGCTGATTTGTTTTCAGATTTTGAGATTAATATCTGCGAACAGTTTTCATCCGGAATCAATGTTTTTGAATTGGTCAGAACAAGAGAGATGAGTCCAGAGGAGATGAAAAATATCTTTAAAAGTATGAGGCAAAAAGCAAACGTTGCGACAAATTTAATGTTAGCGGCCGCATGGGCCAGAGACAGGCAGGAGATTATGCGCGAAAGACATGCTTATGAATTATCTGCGCTAATTTAATTGATTTTGGCTATAGGTTGTGCTAAATTTCCCGCGACATGGAAGAAAGGCCAAGGCTTAGTGAATTTGTACAATTACCTGTTGCAGTAAATGTTTTACAGGGGATTGTCGACGGAGTTTATCAGGATAAAGCGATTTCAAGACTTGAGGCACAATTAGTAAGCGAAGAGATAGGAACTCCCTTTTATATTATCTCAAGGGCTTTGATTATTGCCGTTTCCAAAGACTTAATTAAGACTGATGATATTCGCCTGGAACCGATTAAGCCATTGACAGATAAAGATACGGTTTTTATTGATGCAGTACATCAAGGCATGAATAATTCTAATATGATGGAGAATTTCGGCTGGCAGCTGGAGGATGTGTACAAACAAAGAAGGCGTGTTTATAAAGCACTTGAAGTTTCGAATGATTATCAGATCGTTGTTTGGGAAGCTAGACGCAGAAAACTGGAAGAACAACATTTAAAAAATGTTTAAAGATTATTATGAATGTCGAATATGGCTTGAAAATTTTATTCCGCATACTTGGACTAGAAAAGAGTTGGGATTGGAGCGAATCAGTTATCTTCTAAAACTTCTTGGCAATCCGCAAAATAAATTTAAATCAATTCATATTGCCGGAACTTCGGGGAAGGGAAGTACGGCGTTTTACATTGCGAAACTTTTGGAATATGCGGGTCCTGTCAGTCATTTCCCTCCCGCCA
>MFBF01000023.1 GCA_001774865.1 Candidatus Curtissbacteria bacterium RIFCSPHIGHO2_02_FULL_42_15 | reverse complement strand
GACTTGCCAAAGCTGTAATTGCCGAAGGTTAATGTGAAATTTTTGCCGGTAAAATCATCAACAGGGGATATTTCGTCTAAAATTTCGCGGATTCCTGTTTCCAAAAATTTAGCAAAGGATTCCCGCTGCACTTCGACAAGATCTATTGCTGGCAGGTTAACTTGCGATGGTTGATGAAGAAAGATACGATTAGACACTAATTTAAAAAAAATTCAAAAGACTAGGATTGCTTTTCCTAAGCCACAAAAAGGCAACAGAAGCGCTTCATCTTTAAAGCAAGTTGAGGGAATGCGCCAAATGCGTCTGCACAATACAAAAAAGAAGGTATAATAAAATACCCCTTAAAAAGGATTGTGTCTGAAGTTATTTTTACCACCCAAAGCTTATTTTGTCAAGAGGAAAATTTTTAGAGGTACTTTTCAATATTGCTCTGATGCTCATCGCTGGTTTGGGCATAGTGGATTTTTCCCTCGCGATCGTGCATGTAATAGAAAAAGCTGGTTTGGGCAGGGTTGGTAGCCGCTTTAATTGACTCAAGCCCGGGATTTGCAATCGGCTTTGGGGGAAGCCCGACAAAAAGGTAAGTGTTGTAGACCGATTTGATATTTTGATAATCGGTAACAGTCACTGTCGGCCACCAGGTATTTTGTGCCGTGTCATAACCTTTTGCATATTGCACAGTTGCGTCGACCTGAAGAGGCATGCCTGCCTCTAACCTGTTTAAAAGAATACCTGCAATGATCGGTTTTTCTTCATTTGTCTTGGCTTCCCTCTCCAGAAGCGACGCCAGTATAACGACGTCATCTGGAGATAAATTATTTTTTTTACCCTCTTCCAGAAGACCCTCGTCGACTTTGGCAACGAAAGTCTCTTCCAGCTTGGCGGCAACATCGGCAGCCGTTGCGTCTTTGGGAATTAAATAGGTATCGGGAAACATGTAGCCTTCTTTGGCAATTTTGATATATTCGGCTTTATCAAATGCAAAACTTTCGTTTGCGCCGAAATTCAAGTTGTTTTCGATAATCTGCGCCTGCTCTTCTGTCCTCAATCCCTCCGGCAGGGTCACCCAGACATCGATTGCTCCGTGAGTCAGAAGCTGGGCGATTTCTCGTGAGGACATATTTGGAGAAAGCCTAAAGTCCCCAGCCTGAATATTTTTGGCAACCCCCATTTGTGAAACCAAAAGCCTGAAAGCCAGAGCGCTTTTGACAAGACCGGCCTTTTTTAATTTTTGGGCGATTTGGGCTGTAGGCTCGCCGGGCCTGATGACAAAAATTTGGGTTGTGCTCTCCTTGGATACCGCCTCAAGCTGATAATTGTAATATTTGTTTACGGAAACAGGAATTAAAATAAGAAAAATAAAAATAACGGCAAAAAGTACAAACCTTTTGTTAATTCTTTCCATAACCTGCCTCCTCAAAAGTTGCCCTGTGATACCTGCCGCGGCGTTTGTCAAAAACATAAATTCTTGAACATCTGCAGATTACTTTTTGCAAACTACCTGAAATTTCTACCTTTTTTGCCCCAGATAAATTTCTGCCGCAGCCGACACACTTTCCCTGAAGCAGTATCCACGCCTGAACAGGCGCCAGTATTTTTTTAATCACCTTGGTTTAAATAAGATTGTAAGATCTGGCTTGCTGCCATCTCGTGTTCTTTTTTTTGTCTTGTCTTTTTTGATAGTTGAAGTTTAATCATAGTTTCGGTAGCCTGTCTAGTCGTCAAAGTTTCGTCAACCATGATAACTTCAATTGCGGGTCTCTTCTTTCTGAATTCTTTGGCGAAATTTTCAAAGTAGGACTTTATCTTACCCTCCACAAAGCCGACAACCAGTTTCTCCACCTCCAACTCATCACACAATTCGGCTATTTTAAAGACTGCATCTTTTGTCGATATATGGGTGATGGTTTTATAGGGAGTTGCCAGTTGGCCTTCGGATATGGCAATCCCCGTTGTTTTTTTGCCTAAATCAATTCCCAAAATCACCAACAAAGTATATCAAATAAATAAATTGCACACCGGTCTTTCGATTTGCTTTCGCTTACTCAAAACCCAGGTCCTGAGTGCAATCGAAAGGCCGGTGTGCTTAGTATGGTCAGTTGAGATAACCAACCATTTCTTTCAGGCTTTTTTCAAAACCCTCGATGTTTTCCGGAAAAAGCACAACCGAGCTCCTAACACAGTCATTGCCTTCGCCTGCAAATCTTGATTCGGTAATCTTTAAATACTTCTTGTCGTTTGCCGCAAGATTAACATCAAAAAAGATAGTTTTTGCACCCATCTTAAGAATTGAGGATTTAACTTTGTTTGCAGAAAAATCTTGTCTTTCGCTCTTTACCTTGTCCATTTACTCTTCACCTCCCCTCTGTGCCTCTTTCCAAGTCTAATTTTTGTAGAAATTGAGGATAACGCTACATTACCCGAATAAAACCCAAATGTCAACCCCTCAATTTACTCGGACGGAGACGATTTTCGAACTCTAAATGTTTTCTTCTAATTCTTCCTTCGTTATTCCAGCCTGTTTTAATACGCTCTGAAAAGTTCCTAGAGCAACCTCTTTATGATCGGGGGCAATTACCGTATAAACATTGCCTTTAAAAATTCTTCTCATCTTAATTTGGCTTCCTTTTTGCGAGACTGTTTCAAATCCGATTCTTTTCAATGCTTTTACTATTTTCTTGCCGGAATGAAGCTTAGGCATTAAGTGCTAAGGAGAAGGAGTGGAGTCTAGGTTGTTCTATTTTTGCTATAGCCGGCTTTTTCTCATCTTCAAAATATAATTCCAATGCTTCATGCAAATTCTCAACCGCCTCTTTGCGGGTCTTTCCTTGACTGGCTACCTCTACCTCCAATGAGCGGGCTACAAACCATCTTCCCTCTTTCCAGATAACATAGTGAAAATTTTTCATAACGGCAATATTATATCATGGGGTTATATTTAGAAAATCTCAGTTTAGCCGAACGGGGCAATTTTCGGGCTATCCCCCAGAGTATCCACCCCCAAGAGGAGAAACCTTTTTAGGATCAACTGGCCAGCCTGTACTGGTAATGTCCATAATTCGATCATAATCCCCTTCGGGAATAAAAATTCCAACAGCATCGTTAATTTCTTCTCCAATTGGCTCTCCACGCCGCAAATTACTCAGATCAGTAATAACTAGAACAATTTTTCTTTTAGCTATAGATTCCTCTATGTTAAGACAAGGACCGTATATAGAATCAACATTGAATTCTTTTTTTAGATGAGACCTTAATCTGCCTGCTAGAAATAAAGCCTTTGCAGTGTAATAAATCCATTCCCTTCCGGCAAGTGTCATCCCAATGCATTCCCGTCCCCTTGGAGATCCTCTCAGTCTAGTCGATTCAACTTGTGCTTGAGGTCTTTCAGGCATGGAGCAAAAGATACTCCATTAATTTTCAAAAGTCAAATTCTATAGGATGATTTTTGGAGTAACTTCTACAATAAGCTAGCTACGACTACCAAGCGTTTGGTATTTGTACCGGGGGGGACGCAGGTCATTAAGGTTAGATTGCGGCCGTTTTGGGTGATTGGGCCAAGAACCGAAAGATCGTCGGGCTCAACGACTTTGGAGTATTGGACGACAAACCTAATCGTCTTATCATCAAGATTCACCAAAACCTCATCGCCTATTTCAAGTTTCGGTAACTCAGTAAAAATTGCTTTGTAATTTGTGGGGTCTGCAAACTGTGGCAGGATCGAATGGCCGGTAATAAACGAATTGCCCACATCGCCCGGAATTGCCGAACCCGGAAAAAGTGCAAGATATTTGTCAAATTTTACTGCATCGACTTTCACCTTGGCCTTTTCGATCTCAAGCTTTGGGATTGAAATTAAAAATTCCTGCGGCCTTTTGCCCTGAGGTTGAAAATCGGTGACAAAGTAAGAAAATCCGTCCTGTTCCTGAACAACCTGGATATTTGCGCCGGCCACGCTTCCCTGGGAAATTACTTTGCCCGCAGGTACGGGAAACTCCTCTACTTTTGCGGTTAATTTCGGCAGAGTCACAAACTGCCATGTTAAAAGCGGCCAGGCAGCAAAAGCGACTGTGGCAACGCCGATTGAAAGCATTAAAAAAGAAAAGGATCTTTCCCGAAATTTGCGTTTTTTTTCTTCGTGGCCCGGAGGTACTTTGATATAAACAGTCTCGGCCATTTTTTAATTTGACTCAACCTTAAATTTAATCTTTGCAGGATTTGAAGGCAGGGAACTTGTAAATAAGAATCCGGGCGAAAACTTTATTTCCACGCCAGAGACGTTTGGAATTTCCAGCACTTTTGCCCTTGCTTCCTTAATGCTTTTTCCCTTGATCTGATCCTTCAGTTGGTCTTCCGAAAAATCGGGGATTAGCTTGGCGGCAAAAGAACCGGAAAGAAAAAGACTGTCTTTTCGCCTTTTTGCCGAGATTTCCCTGATTTCAATGTCTTCCCCCCTTGCCTTAAACCCCTGCGGCACTTTGCCCTCAAGGCTCTTGGCAAGTACGTTTCTGAGATTTTGCTCATCAAAAACAACGGCAGAGGCCTCAACTTCCATATCCAGATTCACAAGCGATGCTTCATCGCCTGCTTTCTTGTCAAAATTTTTGCGCAATGTTTCGGCCAACACCGCCTCATCGACTAATTTTTCCGAACTTAATTCAGACTTCAATTTATCCCTGGCTTTTTCGGAAAGTTCTTCGAAGAGTGATTTTTCAAGCTTAGTTAAATCTTCCTGTGATGCTACGGTAACCTCTTTTTCCTGGCCGCCCGAAAAAGAATTATTGCTCCTTGCCGAATATAAAAGCTCGTCGAATTCCTGAAAAGAAAAATCCGTGCCTGCGCCAACGTTTCCGGATTCCCCATTTTCTGCGGCTGTAACGTTTGTATTTGCCTGGCCTGGGTTTGAAGCGCTTCTTGAGGCAATTTCAACTTCGTTGTCGATTGTGAATTTGATGTCTCCTGACGAGACAATTACCGTGCTTTTGGGAAATGAAATCTGGTCGGTTGTCCAGTTAAATACTGTTACTTCTCCTTTTGCGGGTTCACCGACTTTTTCAACGCCTGTTGCTGTTGCCTTCTGCGAACCGGCCTCGGAAACAGCAATTTTGCGGCCGGAAAGCTCTGATTTTGACTCATCGGCTGTCCCCAAAACCACCTCCGCATCGACATCGCCATCAATGCTCTGACTGTTTGCGGAAATTACGACCTGAGCGGAAGTTACAGTTTTTCCCAAAACAAAACTTGCTGCAAAAAGTGCAAGTACCAAAATTACAAGGCCGATTGCTACCTTTTTCAAAACCGGGCCTTTTTTGAAAGTTTCGAAAAAGTTGGGTAAGTACGATAGAGTTGTTACCTTGTCCAGAATTTTTGACATTGATGATTTTGCAGGCGGACCTGTTTTGGGAATGGATATATCGGCAATGTCCTGCCTGGGAACTGCATATTCTTCCGTATCTTGAGATTCCCGAAAAGTCTCCATGAGTACGTCTTTCCCTTCGACAAAATCACTCTCCCGACCCGCTCCTGCAGCTTCAGGCTCTTTGACGATATGCTCGTCTTCGATCTCCTCGCCGGTTTCTTTGGAAGCTTCAACCGGTATTTGCGCTTTTGATTTCTCGCCGAAAGAGGGTTCATGGCCAAGAACATCGGCGGCCTGCGCATAAGCTGTTGCTTTGGCCAATTCGTCAAGGTCCATCAAATCAACTTTGGGCTCATGGACAAATATACTTTTCCAGTCTGCCTTGGAAAGTTTTTGCAGAAAGGAATTCTTTTCATCAGGACCAAAAACAACAATTCTTGCGGGTAAATCCTTGCCTTCTTCCGCAAGATCGGCAACAAGCTGTGTTATGCGGCCGACGGTAGCTTCACCTTTTTCGACTTGCGACTTAGCAACATTGTTGCCTTCCAAAAGATGGACTTCTGTAAAGTTTTCAAACACTCCGATGACAATGACGTTGGGGGTTACCTTTTCTTCTATCTTGAGAAAGTGGTTGACAGCAGCCGCACAGGAAACGTAAGCCTGGGGGAAAAGTTCAAGATCTTTGGCGAGCTTTTTTAAAATCGCAAGCGCGTCTTTTGAAGGCGACCCTTCCGAAAAGTAGAAATGGGAAAGACCAAAAACAACCTTGGAAACGTCGGTTTTTGCTTCTTCGCCAGCTTTATCGATTACAACAGCCGCCTGATGAATCAAAACGTTTGCGTGCCCGAGTGATTTTTTTCCAAACCCGAGAACTTCGATTTTTTCATCTGCAAAATCCCAAATTGCCGCCAAAATTTTGTCGGGAAGAATTGTTAAGGCAAGAAAACTTTTTTGTTCTTCGTCTTTTTTAAAAATGTTTGAAAACGGCCCCGGAAAACCCATGGATATATTTAAACTACCTCATATGAAGAAACTCCCTATGGTGACTGGACCGGTGAAGGGTTAGGCAGTTCGCCCTGATCCGGCTGTGGTTGAGTCTGTTCTGTCGGCGGTATCGCCGGTGCTTCGCCGGTTGCCTGCTCTAGATCTCCGAATCCGCCTGTTTCCCGGTTTGGAGCCGGCGAAGGCTCTTCAAATTGAACTTCGGAAGATCCTGTTTTGGCTGCTTGTTCACCTTTTTTTGATAACACAAAAAACCATACAAGGCCCAAAACCAACCCGATCAAAATAAGTATCGAAACAATGATAATTAATAACTTAATCTTGCTCTTGGGCTGATCCGAAGGCGGAGCCATCTGGCCTTGAGCAGGTACTGCATTAAATGGAGTCGGATCCGGCTGTCCAAAATTTGGCGGCGGTGCCGCGGGAGGCGGAGGCGCAGACGCAGACGGCGGAGGGGGCGGAGGAACTGATTGAGGCGGAGTACTTGGTCCTGCCAGCTGCTGGTTTATGGCTTTAGAAAGATCGACGTCCTGCGCTGTTGCCGGAGTAACCAAATCGCGGTCATGTCCCAAATCCGCCAGGGGCGTTTGCGGCACTGACACCGGTTCGGTTGGAGGTGGAGGTGGTGGTGCAAACTGCTGATTCTGCTGACTTTTTTCGTCTTGGGCTACCACATACTGTCCGGGCAAAATTGGATTTTGAGGCGTTTTACCTGCGGCGCTTGACGGGTTTTGGTCTTCTTTTTGATTGTTATCTTGGGCAGTTGGATCCATTAGTATACTTACAAACAACTAATTGTTCGTTCCTATTTTAGCATATATACGGCGAATTCCAGAACCTGCCGATTCTTCCTTTATTATATTAAATTCTCCCAGCTTATCAGTAGATGAAGCATGAGGACCGCCGCAGTATTCTGCCGAATAATCACCGATTAAATAAATACTGACCCTTTCTTGGTACTTTTCCCTGAAAAGTCCGATTGCCCCGATTTTATCCGCCTCAGTTTGAGTCATCAATTTTTTGGTGAGTGGGATTTTTTCTTTAATTTTTTGGTTGACAATTTTTTCAACTTCTTTAATCTGCGCGTCTGTCATTTTGTCGCTGTGTGCAAAATCAAACCTCAATCTTTCGTCTGTGATATGCGAACCCGTCTGATGAACGTGCTTTCCCAAGACATCCCGCAAAGCTTGATGTAAAAGATGAGTTGCGGTATGGAGTTTGGCCGCCTGATCTGATTGAACCGCCAGCCCGCCTTTGGTTTTTTCACCCGATTGCCTGGAAAGTTCCTGATGTTTTTTAAGCTCTTTTTCAAATCCTTCGGTATCAACCTTTTTTTTCTGTTCCTTCGCAAGCTCCAAGGTTAACTCTATCGGAAACCCAAAATTTTGATAAAGGTCAAACGCGCTTTTGCCGGAAATTTCGCCTTTTAATTTTTGAAAACTTGAAAGACCTCTTGTTAGCGCCGATTTGAATTTTTGCTCCTCGGCTTTGAGGTTATCGACAATTGAATCCGAAAACTCGACAAGATTAGGATAAAAACCGCCGTAGATCTCAATAAAAGTTTTGGCTATTTTTTCCAAAAAGTCTTGTTTTATTTCTAAAAGGTTGGCATGGCGGATAGCCCGTCTGATCAGCCGCCTTAAAACATAGCCCCGCTCAACATTTGATGGTGTAACCCCGTCCGAAATCAAAAAAACAGCAGCCCGCAGGTGGTCGGCGACAATGCGTGCTGATTTTTGGGAAAAAGCGCCGGATATATCCTCAATCAGTTTTGCGGCAGGCAAAAAAACGTCTGTTTCATAAATTGAAGGCGCATCCTGCAAAACCAAGAGCATGCGCTCCAGACCCATTCCTGTGTCAACGTTACGTTGTTTAAGTGGCACATACTCAAAATCTTCAGTGCCTAATCCCCCTACACTTTTGACTTTTAACTTATGACTTATGACTTTTTTATCGTATTGCATAAAAACATCGTTCCAGATCTCCACAAAACGATTACTATCTTTCGCAGGGTCTTTCGCAGGGTCGGACCCTGAAAGTGAACCGCCTTTGAGGTCATAAAACATCTCGGTATCGGGACCGCAGGGACCGGTCTGGCCTATTGGGCCCCACCAATTATCTTTTTTGCCGTATTTATAGATATGGTCTTTTTCGACCCCAAGTTTTAGCCAAATGTTGTAAGACTCCTCATCAAACGGCGCATCGGAATCCCCCGCAAAAACCGAAACGTAAATTCTCTTGGCATCAAGCTTCAGGTGATTTATCAAAAAATCAAAAGACCAGGAAATCGCCTCCTCTTTCCAGTAGTCGCCTAGAGACCAGTTACCCAGCATTTCAAAAAACGTGTTGTGGACATTATCGCCGACATCGTCGATATCGTCGGTTCTTAAGCATCTTTGGATATTTACAAGACGACTGCCTTTGGGATGAGGTGTACCCAAAAGGTAGGGAACTAAAGGATGCATACCGGCTGTTGTGAACATCACTCTTTGGGTTCCCGCAAGTTCGACATTCTCCGGGGGAACAAGAGATGCCGAGGGAATAATTTTATGGCCCTTATCCTCAAAAAACTTTAGATATTTTTGCCTAAGCTCCGCCGATTTCATTTTCCATTAAATTATAGCAGTCCTGCATCGCAATCTGATGCAATCTCCAACAAATTATCCAGAACGGAAATCCAATTTGAGTATTGATTTGTCTCATTTTAATACCAATTAATACCAAATTGACAAATTTAGTAACATTTAGTATAAAAGAGTTATGAATGTCAGTGCTAAAGTTTATACGCCGGAGCAAGTAGCTTCTATGCTTCAGCTTTCTAAAAATACGGTTTATAACCTCATAAGCCGCGGTGAAATTATTGCCAAAAAAATTGGCAAAGTCTACAGAATTCCAGCTAAGTCCCTCTCTTTTATTTTTGAAGGTTTAGACTACGATCTTTATCAGAAAGAACAAGAAGACCTTAAAAATCTACCTCAAATCCAAAAAGCACTTTCTAAAGCCCGTTACAAGTTGTGGCGAAGAAAATCAAAGTCTTTGTAGATTCTGACGTCATCATTTCATCCCAGATATCTAAATTAGGGGCAGCCTATTTTCTTCTTAACAAGGCTCATTTGGAACTCTATATTTCTAATTTGTCGGTCTTAGAACTTATAGATGTGGCCCAAAGGCTCAAGATTAAAACTGGTACACTTACCTCTTTTGTTGAAAGACAATTTATCCAAGGCAAACTTAGTGAAAAAAATCTAAAGGGGATCAAGCGAAAGTTCGGTGAGTACACAAACGATCCTTTTGATATTCATGTCGTGGCTGCAGCGGCAAAAGCCAAAGTTCAATTTCTTTTAACTTACAACCTTAAAGATTACAAA
>MFBF01000022.1:8065-10940 GCA_001774865.1 Candidatus Curtissbacteria bacterium RIFCSPHIGHO2_02_FULL_42_15 | reverse complement strand
GGGAGTTGAAAGAACAATTGCCATGAGAACAGAAATCGGTGATATCCGACTGCTTTTCCAAAACGACATCAGATTTTTGGAACAATTCTAAATTGACCTAATTAGCCTAATTGATCTCATTAACCTAATGAATTTAGAAATTTATAAATTTGAAAATTATTTAGTAATCAGAAATTAGAAATTAAATTTTTGTGAACATAAAAATTCCGGTTTCCTGGCTTCGCGATTATCTAAAAACGGACGTTGCTGCCAAAACTTTGGCGAATACGCTTTCGGCATCAGGTCCGTCTGTTGAAAGAATCGATAAAGTAAAAGAGGATTATGTTTTTGATATCGAAGTTACGTCAAACAGAACAGATTCCGTCTCGGTTTTTGGACTGGCCAGGGAAGCAAACGCTATACTTTCGAATTTAGGCGAAAAATCAAATCTTATTTTGCCCAAAGGCATAAACCTGGTACTCGAGCCTGATACGGTAAACATTTTAAACCTGGACGTAACTATCAAAGACCTCAAACTTTGCCCGAGATTTACGGCAATTGTCTTGGACAACGTCAAAATAAGACCATCGCCTGCCGTAATTCAAAACAGGCTGACACTTTCCGGCATTAGACCAATAAACAATATCGTCGATATTACAAACTACATCATGCTGGAGACGGGCCAGCCGATGCACGCCTTTGACTTTGACAAAATTAAGGGGCCAAAAATGGTTCTTCGCGAATCGACAGAGGGTGAAAAAATAGTCACCCTGGACAAAACAGTGAGGAAATTGCCTAAAGGATCAATCGTCATTGAGGACGCTGAGAGGCTGATTGATCTTTGCGGCATCATGGGCGGGGCCAATTCGCAAATTTCAAAAAGAACTAAAAGGGTCGTTTTATTTGTTCAGGCCTATGATCCAAAAACCATAAGAAAAACCACCCAAAGCATGGCTTTCCGAACAGAAGCGGCTTCAAGATTTGAAAAAGGCGTCGATTTGGAAGGAATCCTAAATGCACTGTCGCGTGCAGTTTATCTTGCTAAAACAAACGCCAACGCCAAAATTGCCTCGGAGCTTGTCGACATCTACAAAGTAAAATCTAAAACTCCCACGATAACCTTAGCCATTAAAAAACTAAACAATTACTTGGGCGAGGCAATCCATCCGAATCTGGCAGTAAAAATTCTTTCCCTTTTGGGATTTGAAGCCAAACTGCAAAACGAAACTGTCGCCGCAACTCCTCCCAGCTGGAGGATAGACGATGTCGCAGATGATGTAGATTTGATTGAAGAAATTGCCAGAATTTACGGCTATCAAAACCTCAAATCGGAAATTCCCAAGGGTGACATCCCAATTTCAGAAAAAGATACGTTAGAAGAGGTAATAGGGCTTAAAAAGGCCCTTAAATTTTTGGGGCTAACCGAAGTTATTTCCTATTCGATCATTTCCCAAAAAATGCTTGCGCTTGCAGAAACAAAAAGGACCAATGTAGTCGAGCTCCAAAATCCCCTTACCGAAAACTGGCAGTACATGAGACCGTCTCTTTTACCTTCGTTGGCAGAAATAATCGGCCAAAATCAGTTTATAAGACAAAATCTAAGAATTTTCGAAATAGCCAAAACATATATTGCCCAGGGTGACGAATTGCCAAAGCAGGATTTACAGCTTGCGCTTGTCTTATCTCACGGAGACTTTTTTGAGGTTAAGGGCTATTTGGAAAATATCGCAGAAATTATCGGCCGTGAAATGAAACTTAAGCCGAATGCTAAAAAACACCCTCTGTTTATAGAAAATCAGTCGGCCGCAGTTTTTTCTGGAAAAGAGCGGGTGGGAACAGTCGGAGTTTTAGATTCGAAAATAACTAATTATTTCAATATTAAAGGTGCTGTTGCAGCTCTGGAAATTAACCTGTCTACTATCTACAGTCTGCCGACTACTGCAAAAACCTATAAACCAATCCCCAAATATCCGCCGGTTATCGAGGATATTTCGGCAATATTTGCAAAGCAAGCCCCGCTTGATGAAATTATACAGACCGCTAAAAAAGCAGGCGCTCCGCTTGTTAAAACCGTTGAGGTAATTGATGTTTTTGAAGACGAAAAACTAGGTGTTGATAAAAAATCCGTAACTTTGCGTTTGACTTACCAAAAATCCGACGACACACCGGCTCAAGAAGAGGTCACCGAAACAAGAAACAAAATCTCCTCAGCCCTCGAAAAATCCCTCCTAGCCCAAATTCGTAAGTAAACAAACTTTGACTTCCTAAACCATAGTGAATATAATGCGCAACTACTGCCATCAGAATGGCTACCGAAAGAAAAGCTAGAGAAACAACCGTTCAAACTTTAGTAAGGCCAGATCAAGCACTGATTGCAAGATCTATTGAAACTTTACCTATCCTTCCTGTCTATTCAGAAATTTGGGTTTCCGCCGAAATAAATAGAAATCCAGACACTTACGTACAGAACTGTTTAGATCAGCATATCCTTCCGTTCTCTTATCTCCGATTCCACTATGACACAACGAGTAGAACATTTATACCTGAACGTGGTGAATTCTATTGGCCACCCGAAGATGAAAAAGCCAATAACAAAGTGTTAAGTGCCCATCTACAAGGATATAAAATCGGAAACCTAATATTTGAAACACAAGATGACAACGCAGAAGACGGTTTTAATACTTTTCGGGAAAAACTTCTCAATCAAATAAAAGAAGGCGGGAATTATCAAATCCAACACTTCTATATTTGGTTTACTTCTCACCTAGAAGGTGAACGGCATGATGCACATGGCCAACGAGGAGTAGATACACTAGAATTAGAACGGTTTTCAGGAAACTTATATCTCAATACAAGATCTAAATTACCAAGAGGACAAACCAAGAAGTTAGAAGCT
>MFBF01000022.1:294-7971 GCA_001774865.1 Candidatus Curtissbacteria bacterium RIFCSPHIGHO2_02_FULL_42_15 | reverse complement strand
TGAAGCCTTTGGCGAACCATCCACAAAAAACTCAATCTTGGTTACTTTTCTGCCCGTCTCGACCGATGTCTCTGTTTCAAAACTGTAATCAACCTGTGAATGATTATCAGGCTTGTTGATGACGACATTAATATCGTCAGGATTCTTGGTCGGCTCGTTCAAAAGCTCTGTAGGCGGACGGTATTTGGGATCAGCCTGATCCACTGCCCAGGCATTAATGCTTTCCTGCCAGCGGTTTTTCCCGTCTGTGGAGACAGGATCAAACTCGGCAAAAACAAAGAATTCCTTGCCGTCTAAATTTTTTTGCACCAGACAATCACGTGTAGGCTCCGTGCCTTTTATAAAAAACTCGCTTCTTTTCGGAAAATCACGGCAGGGCAAACCGCCGCCAAAAGCATCGATAATCAAAGCAGTTACGTTGTCCGGTTTAGAAAATTCTTCAGAAGACTTGCCTGACAAAATCTCACCCATAATGCTGTGCCAGATAGGGGTTGCACCGGTAACACCCGAGGCAATCTGCGGATTCATCGGTGAATTATCGTTATTGCCAACCCAAACGCCAACAACATATGAGGGAGAGTAACCGACTGCCCAGTTATCGCGTTTATCATCTGTTGTTCCGGTTTTAACGGCAACCGTCTTTCCGGCAACATTCAAAAGCGAAGATGGGCCAAAAACAGTGCTTCGGGCGTTGTTATCGGAAAGTATGTGCGAGACTAAAAATGCAACTTCTTCATCAATTACTCTTTTGCCCTTATTTTCCTTAACTTCATCCATAACTTTACCGTTTCGATCTTCAACTTTTAAAACAGAAATCGGCTCATGATATTCACCCTTCGCCGCCAAAGTTGAATAACCAGTCGAAAGATCCAAAAGCGTCACTTCGCCGCCACCCAGGGTTATCGCCAGCCCGAAACGCTCCAGGTTTTCCTGGGTCGGCTCAAGAGATTTGACTCCCGAATCATATGCGGTCCGAAGCATGTTTTTGACCCCGACCAAAGCCATCATCTTAACAGCCGGAATATTCAAAGAATTGCCCAAAGCAAACCTAACCTGCTGGGGCCCGCGGTATTTGCCGTCGTAATTGACCGGTTTATAAGGCGGCTGACCCACTCCGCCGGGAAATTCCGTCGGTACATCCATTATTGTGTAAGCCGGTGTGTAACCGGCTTTAAAAGCCGTTGCATAAGTAAATGGCTTTAAGGCAGAACCAGGTTGTCTAAGAGCCGTGGCCACATTGACCTGACCTTCGTAATCTTTGGCAAAAAAATCCTTGGAACCGACCATCGAAAGTATTTCGCCCTTTTTCGGGTCGATAACCACGGCAGCACCGTTACCGACCTTAAATTCGGAAAGTTTGCCAACTTCTTCGGCCACAATCTGCTGGACTTTTTTCTGGAGCTCCAGATTCAAAGTCGTTGTGACCTTCAGGCCTCCTTGCTCAACCAACTTTTCACCGTATTTTTCAGCCAATAGCTCTTGCACATAAAAAACAAAGTGGGGCGCCTGAATTCCCTGCTCATTAGGTGAAAATGAAATTTTGGAAATTTCTTCTTTTAGATTCTCTTCCTGTTCCTTGGTAATGTAGCCATCATCACGCATTCTTTTTGCCACCGCCTGCGCCCTGTCAATGTAGGCCTTTGGGTTTATGCCGTAAGGAGAGTAATAAGAAGGTCTTTGGGGAAAACCTGCCAAGATCACCGCTTCGGCAAGCGTTAGGTCTTTGGCCTCTTTGTTAAAGTAAGTTTGTGCGGCCGCCTCAACTCCCCAGGCTGTACCGCCGTAGGGAACTTCGTTCAAGTAAATCTGCAGAATTTCATCCTTGGTGTATTTGCGCTCAACCTGAATTGACAGAATAAATTCCTTAATCTTCCTAGTAACTGTGCGCTCGGAAGAAAGAAGTGTGTTTTTGACTACCTGCTGAGTTATTGTCGATCCGCCCTGAAGTTTTCTGAAGACTATTATGTTAAAGGCGGCCCTGACAATACCTGTTGGCGAAAAACCCCTATGCTTGTAAAAATCCTTATCCTCAATGGCAATCGTTGCCTGTTTTACATAAGGAGGAAGCGCATTCCAGTTAACCAAAGCCCTGTTTTTATCACCGTAAATGTCGTAAAGAAGCTTATTGTTTCTGTCAAAAATCTTTGTAGACAAAGAAGAATCGCGCGCCGTTAATTTGTTCGGTGAAGGTAAGTCTTTGGCAAAAATCACAAAGGAAAATAGTGTAAAAATAATTAAGGCAATTAAAGAGAAGAAAAGTGCAGTTACCGAAAGCCCGAAAAACTTTATCCAAAAGCGCCTCTTGTTGAAATTAGATTGTTTTACAAAAGGGTGATTTGCCGAGTCTTTGGAAATTCTTGAAAGTCTTGATGTAAATTTACGCGTCCGGGGTTTGTAGGGCGAAAAATCCATGAATTTCGCCTGATAACAACTCAGAAAGCTATAAGCTAAAAAAGCTGCTCAGGCTAATATGAAGTATTATAACAAACGTAAAGAATTGACAAGACCCAGTTGGCGTTGATAGAAAGATCAAAACAGGCTAAGATTCAGATATGAGTAATATTGACGAAGTTTTAACGAAGAATGTTACTCAAATTTTACCGGATAAAGAAGCTTTGAAAGTGTTGATGGACTCGAAAAAAATCCGTGTTTATCTGGGAGTTGATCCAACAGGCACAAAACTTCACCTTGGCCATACTATTCCCATACGCAAACTTCAGGAATTTGCCGATTTGGAACATGAAGCGATTCTTGTCTTTGGCACGGGAACGGTTCTTACGGGAGATCCTTCTCAACGCCAAGAGGCTCGCAAGAAAATCACCCAAAAAGAAATAGACGAAAATATCAAAAGCTGGAAGAGTCAGGCCTCAAAAATTATCGACTTTAATAAAGTTAAAATCAGAAAAAACGGCGACTGGCTGCTTAAGCTGACAGTCCCTGAAATAATCAATATCGCATCAAATATTTCTGCAATCCAGCTCTTTAAACGCGAAATGTTTCGGGAAAGAACAAAGAGAGGCGATACTGTTTGGACCCATGAAACTCTTTATCCGCTCTTTCAAGCATACGATTCAGTAGCTATGGATGTCGATTTGGAAATTGGCGGAACCGACCAGATGTTCAACATGCTTATTGGCCGCGAACTGCAGAAGAAAATGGCAGATAGGGAAAAGTTTGTTTTGACAACACCGTTAATTTCCGGCACCGACGGCCAACCGATGAGCAAATCTTCCGGAAACTGCATTTGGCTTGATGACACACCCAAAGATATGTTTGGCAAAATTATGTCCATGGCAGATACCCAAATTGAAGAATACTGGCAAATGTTAACTGAACTTTCAAAAGAAGAACTGAAAAAACTAAAGCCAATTGATGCCAAAAAGAAACTAGCCGCAGAAATTGTAAAAATTTTTCACTCTGAAGCCGAAGCCAAAACTGCTCGGGAAGAATTTGAAAGGGTATTCCAAAAAGGAAAATCGCCAGAAGATATACCAAAGATAAAGATTGGTGATAATATTTCAATTGTTGATTTTATATCCACACAGGTTGGGAGCAAATCCGAGGCGAAAAGACTATTAGACCAAGGCGCGATCGAAGTTGATAGCATAAGCGTAAAAGAGGCACAATCAAAACTAAAAAATAATTCGACTGTGCGAATTGGCAAGAAAAAATTTGTTAGAATCGTATTTAAGTAGCAAACAATCGCAGATAAGATCTTGCAGATAAGGTCTGGGCTTGTTTTACTGTTTTATAGAATGAAATTATTCAAAAGAGCATATCTAAAAAAACTTTGGGTTGCGGTTATTGTCATAGTCGTAATTTCATTCATCATCGGACAATTTGCCTTGTATCTTCTCTATGCATTCTAATCAATAATTATCGTCACGTAGTTTGCTAGCCAATCCAATTAAGATTAAACTTTATCCGAAATGGATCCTGATTTATCAATTTCAAAAATTCCCGGCATTGGTAGATATTATGAGTATAAACTCCGGAAACTAAACATAAATACGGTCGAGGATCTTATTTACCATTTTCCCTTTAGATATGATGACTTTTCCCAGATAAAAACCATAGAGAATATCCAAACAGGAGAAATAGTCAGCATTCAGGGAGTAATTTGGCAAATCAAAAATATAAGAACCAGATCAGGCAAATTTGTCACAGTCGTAACAGTCGCCGACCAGTCCGGAACAGTTGAAGTAGTTTGGTTCAATCAGCCTTATCTTACGCAGACATTGAAAGCCGGAATGCAAATTTCACTGTCCGGAAAAATTCAGCTTGAAGGATTTCGCGCTAAACTGATCTCGCCTTCATACGAAATTCTAAGATCAAACATCTCACAAATCGAATCTAACTTCAATCAAGGTCAGACCTTGCATACAGGAAGACTTGTGCCGATTTATCCGGAAACCGAAGGTATTTCCTCCAAATGGCTCAGAGGAAAAATTGCCAAAATCCTGCCCGAATACCTTAAAAACCAAAAAGACTTCCTTCCAAAAGAAATACTAAAGGGGCAAAAACTCGCAAAACTCTCCGATGCACTCAATTTTATGCACTTCCCAAAATCAAATGGTGAAATAACAAAAGCCAGAAAACGACTCGCCTTTGACGAACTTTTTTTAATTCAATTGGCATCGCAGATGCGAAAACTAAATTGGCAAAAAACAAGAATTGCACCGAAAATGAAGATTGATAATGAAAGATTTACCAAATTTGAAAAAAAACTGCCGTTTCAACTAACCAGTGCGCAAAAAAGAACAATCGATGATCTTTTATCCGACTTAAAAAAAGATACACCTGCAAACAGACTGCTTGAAGGGGATGTTGCAAGCGGCAAAACAGTGGTTGCCGCAGCGGCAGTTTTTGCTGTCCACTTGAACGGCTATTCATCGCTTGTAGCCGCACCTACCGAAATTCTGGCATTTCAGCATCAGACAACACTTGCAGAAATTTTGTCTATGCACGGGATGACTATCGGCATCTGGACCGCAAGCAAAAAGCAAAAAGGCGATGTAACGGTGGGAACCCATGCACTTTTGAATAACTTCAAACCCGAAAAACCGACGGGTTTGGTTGTCGTCGACGAACAGCACAGATTCGGAGTCGCCCAAAGAGGCCGGCTCTTTATCAATCAATCCACAAAGTTTACGCCGCATCTTTTAACAATGACCGCAACCCCAATCCCCAGAACCCTAGCTTTAACTTTGTACGGAGATCTTGACCTTTCGATTTTGGACGAAATGCCCAAAGGCAGACAAAAAATAGCAACCTTTGTTGTTCCAAATGCCAAAAGACACAAAGCTTATAAATTCATTGAAGAGCAAGTTAAGAAAAGAAGACAGGCATTTATTATTACTCCTTTTGTAGAACCTTCGGAGACCATGACATCCGTGAAAGCCGCAGTACAGGAATTTGAAAAGTTAAAAACCAAATTCACAAAAAGCGTAAACTTGGGGCTTTTGCACGGAAAGCTGAAATCAAAAGAAAAAGAAGCCGCCATTCAAAAGTTCCAAAAGGGGACAATTGACATTCTGGTTGCAACCCCTGTTGTCGAGGTTGGCATAGATATACCAAATGCCACCATTATGATGATCGAATCGGCAGAAAGGTTCGGCCTTGCCCAGCTTCACCAGTTACGGGGCCGGGTTGGCCGCGGCAAACATAAATCGTACTGTTTTCTATTTACAGAATCCAACTCACCAAACTCCCTAAAACGTCTAAGAAGCATGGAAAAAATAGACATTGGTTTTGAACTTGCGGAGATAGATCTAAAAATGCGCGGGTCAGGCGAAATTTTCGGCCTTAGGCAATCCGGATTCGTAAACCTTAAGGTGGCCGATCTTGCCGATCGGAAAATTGTTTCAGAGGCACAAAATGAGGCCAAAGAATTACTATCTTTCGATTCTTCTTTAAAAAAGTTCCCGCTACTGTCTCAAAAGCTCAATAAACTCCAGTCAGAATACATCCAGCCAAATTGAAAGGGTTGACCTAAAACCAATATTTGTTATAATCCCCGAAAGCAAAACGTTCGTAGTTCACAGAAGTAAGGTAAGGATTTATACTAGTATTTATATCAGCAGATCGCCTTGGCACACTTCGGCACGTCAGACGTGTCTCCGTTCATGCCACAAAGCAAAGCTTGCGGTCCTTGTCCTTCGATAAACTCAGGACTGCGGGCCTAGGCGCTCCTCTGGTATTTTTGTAAAATAGAATTTAACTTTAATAAATTAAGGAAATTATACAAAAATGGGTGCTTTACCAAAGAAAAAACACGCTAAAGCAAGATCAAAAACAAGAAAGGCCGCAATCAGGTTGAAATTGCCTAGTCTTGTAGTATGCCCAAACTGCGGTGAACTTAAAATTCCTCATACAATCTGCTCAAAGTGCGGCTCGTACGGCCGCCCCAAAGGGGCATCCGATGAAAAGAAAAGCCGATCCGAGACATAAAATTCGAGTAACAACGGTAAAAAAGCTCTTTGAGCAAAGCTTTAGAAAAAACATTGATTTTGACAAAGATTCCGAAGCAGGAAAAATAGCGGCAAGTCAAAAAGAAATCGACGTCATAATCCAAAAATTTGCGCCCAGCTGGCCGATTGAACAAGTTTCGCCAATGGATCTGGCTATTTTAAGGCTTTCTATCTGGGAACTTATGTTTAAAGAAAAAAAAGAACCGTATAAAGTTGTGGTTGACGAAGCTGTTGAAATTGCCAAAGAGTATGGGAACGAAACATCCGGGGCTTTTGTAAACGGTGTTTTGGGGGCTATCATAAAAACCTATCCTAAGTTAAAAAGAAATTAAATGGATTATTTTGACCAGTTAAGAAAATTAATCTCCGAACAGTTTTCAATTCCTGAAGACTCAATAGAGGAAGATTCGCTCTTGGACGAAGATCTTTCGATAACGGATCTTGACCTCGAGGATTTGATAACCCAAATTCAAAAGAAGTTTGATATTTTAATTCCCGCCGAGGAAATCCCGTCATTTAAAAAAGTTTCCGATATAGTTGCTTTTCTTTACAATCATGCTGAAGGCCAACAACAATCTTGATACTCTCCAAAAAAAAATCGGCATCTCTTTTTCGAGCAAGACTCTTCTTAAAACTGCCTTTGTCCACCGATCATACCTGAATGAACATAAAAAATACAAAGGCCCCTCCAACGAACGCTTGGAGTTTTTGGGCGATGCGGCACTTTCTATCGTCGTTTCCAGCTTTTTATATGAAAAGCTTCCGAATGCGACTGAGGGAAAACTCACCACATCCAGAGCTTCTTTAGTCAGAACAGAAACTTTAGCTAAAATTGCCACAAGTCTTTCACTCGGGAAACATTTAGTTCTTTCGAAAGGTGAGGAGGATACAGGCGGACGCGAAAATCCTTCAATCCTTGCCAATACTTTCGAAGCACTGGTAGGCGCTATTTACCTTGACCAGGGAATCGATAAAGTCGAGGAATTTTTAAAAAAAACCGTCCTTTCCGATTGGAAAAGTTTAATTGAATCTGCCGTTCCTGACAATAAATCCAAACTGCAGGAATTCGTCCAGAGAAAATATCACGTTTCGCCAATTTACAAGCTGATCTCCTCATGGGGCCCTGACCATGCAAGACAATTTG
Organism: Candidatus Curtissbacteria bacterium RIFCSPHIGHO2_02_FULL_42_15; assembly: GCA_001774865.1. Classification (GTDB taxonomy): domain Bacteria; phylum Patescibacteriota; class Microgenomatia; order Curtissbacterales; family GWA2-41-24; genus MFBF01. Next base: position 357 of record MFBF01000022.1, on the reverse strand, counting down.
AAATAGACGTTTTTATAGGCGAAAAAAAAATGGGCAGGGGAACAGGCAATAATAAGCAGTCAG
>MFBF01000022.1:0-218 GCA_001774865.1 Candidatus Curtissbacteria bacterium RIFCSPHIGHO2_02_FULL_42_15 | reverse complement strand
AACCATAAAGTTTGGCATAATTGCTCCCTATGAGTGTAAAAATACGACTTTTTAAGGTAGGCAGAAAGCACCAAGGCTCCTTCAGGATAGTGGCGCAGGACACGAAAACGAAACGGGGAGGAAGATTTTTGGAGATCTTGGGGTCCTTTAATCCTTCCGAGCTGGGCAAGAAAATAATCCTCAAAGGGGAACGGATCAATTTTTGGCTTTCAAAAGGC
>MFBF01000021.1:7165-12293 GCA_001774865.1 Candidatus Curtissbacteria bacterium RIFCSPHIGHO2_02_FULL_42_15 | reverse complement strand
GCCTATATAGAATCTGTAGAAAAAGCATTTGCTCCATTTGCAAAGGGAAAACCATATTTTACTAAAAGGAGTAAGATTATTAACTCGGTGAGGGTTGATATCTATCGATATGATGATCCAAAAAAGGCTAAAGAGGAGCACGAAAGAAGCGTAGAGCATCAAAACCGGGAAATAGTCCTAGTTGAAGCACTGGGTCAAACTTATAAACAGAGAGTCACATATTTATTACATGGAAATTTTCGATTGAGAATCCCCCACTTTACTGTTAGACTCGAGGGTAATACAATTTATCCCGTGCCTATTCAGATAGATGAGCAAAATTTAGCGAAAATCGAGAAGGCACTCGAAAGTTTTTAATGGTTAAATTTCTTTTTAAAATATTTTTCTAAATTTTTTATTTTGAATCTTTCTTGCTTCATTGAATCGCGGTCGCGGATGGTGACGGTGTCATCCGCTAAAGTTTGGAAATCGATGGTAATGCAATATGGTGTGCCGATTTCGTCCTGCGCAAAATATCGCTTGCCGATGTTGCCTCTATCATCCCAAGCAACAAGCTCTGAGAGTTGAGTTTTGAGATCTGAGTGAACAGAACGGGCTTTTTTGACCAATTCGATTTTATTGGCAAGAAGCGGGAAAATGGCAACTTTAAACGGAGCGAGTTTTTTATGAAGTTTCAAAACAACCCGATCTTTATCTTCGAAATAAGCATTGATTAAAAAAAACAGCGCCGCCCGATCTACTCCTCCCGATGTTTCTATAATATACGGAAGGAACTTATGTCCTGACTCCTGATCCGTATATCCCATATCGACACCTGAATGTTTTTGATGCTGGGAAAGATCCCAATCGCCTCTGTTGTGAATTCCCTCAAATTCCTTCCATCCAAATGATGAATCGTATTCGATATCCCATGCGTCTTTTGCATAATGTGCGCGCTCCCCTTCTTCGTGCTGACGGAATCTTAGCTTCTTTTTATCCATGCCAAGTGATACATACCATTTCATGCGTTCTGCCTTCCAATATTCGTACCATTTTTGCGATTCACCCTTTTCGGGTTTTACATAAAACTGCAGTTCCATCTGCTCAAATTCCCGAGAGCGGAAAGTAAAGTTGCCGGGCGTTATTTCGTTTCTGAAAGCCTTACCGATCTGGGCAATGCCGAAAGGTATCTGCACGCGTGTTGAATCCAAGACGTTTTTGAAATTTACGTGAACACCTTGGGTGATTTCGCCGCGAAGATAAACTTTATCTTTCTTGTCCTCAACTACCCCAAGCTTTGCCTCGACCAAAAGATTAAACTTTCTGGGTTCAGTCCATTCTGTTTTCTTGCCCTTGTGAATCGACTCGTGCTTTTGGATTTCCTCAGGCTGATCTGCCCTAAAACGCTCATGACAGGTTTTGCACTCTACCAGAGGATCGGCAAAAGCCTCAACATGACCCGAAGCTTCCCAGACTTTAGGATTCATTAAAATCGCAGCATCAACCCCAACCACATCATCTCTTTCGTAAACCATCGACTTCCAAAATACGCGCTTGATGTTATTTTTAAGTTCAACCCCTAAAGGGCCATAATCCCACGTGCCGCTGAGGCCTCCGTAAATTTCCGAACCCGGAAAAATAAAACCTCTACGTTTGGCAAGAGCTACTACTTTTTCTAAATCATTCATTATTGTTCGAGTTTATCGAGAACTTACCTTAAAAAGCTATTATCAATGTTTAGAGGAAACTTCTCGACTTGCTCCGCTCGCTCGAAGAATATCAATTCTGATTGTATCAGAGAGGACGATTTCGAAACAAATCAACGGGGGGACGTAACAACAAAAGCGGCAAAGAAATTTATAGACGCTGTGATTGCTTTTTTTGCGGAATCATAATCGATCTTTCGCTCCTGCCATTTTATATCTTCACGGAAACTGTAAAGTTTCGGATCTTTTAGATCGTCTTTAACGTTTATAGTGAGCTTCGCTGATTTGGAAAATTCGGGCGCAATGGAAAATACACCTTTTGTGGGCAACACCGCACTTGTAAGGTCGTAGGGAGAATTTGGCGGAAACCCTACCGTGTCCGCAATTATTATCCAGTAATTTTTGCCGAGCGACAAATTTTCAACCTGAAAAGTATCGTCTCTGTCTACAATTGACCTGACAGTCGCACCGGCCTCGAAAAGATCCCATTTGCTTTCGGAAAGATACTCTATGTCGCCTTTTGACAAATGCATGGTCAAAACACCATCTGTTACGCCGGTATCCGGACTTCTTGTTCCACGCGATGCCGTACCCAAAAGCATCGATTTTTTATATTTTTCGTCTTTGGTGTTTACGTCTGTTCCTGTAGCTCCCCTTTCGATTTTTTCGCCTGGAACCTGCGGATTGTCGGCCTGATACGTCAGTTCATACTCAATTTTGTCAAAAAAAGACATGTTTTCAACGGAGATTATAATTTCTGCACCGTCCCCGGTCGGAGTCAGAGTAACATAAGGTCTTTTTGCAACTTCAAGCTCTGAAACGTCCTTGACTTCTCCTGCGAATTCTTCCGGTTTTATTTTTGCCTCACCCTTTTGAAAAATAAACAGAAAATAAATTGCTGTCGCCAAAATAATAAAAGCGACTGCGGCTATGATATATGTGCTTTTTTTAGACGGTTCCATTAACAAATCGATTCGTCTTGAGTGTCCTTTCAATCAAGTTTTCAATCATGCTATCAAGAAATGTTAATAGTTTCAAATATGAATCTTTGTCTAACTTAACCCTTTTTTGGAGATTTTCGAAATCATCATTTTCCAGACTTTGTAAAAATTCCTGCGATTTTGAACCTTTCAGGCTTTTTGCGGAGAAAAACCCCAGTTCCGACAAAAGCTTTACCTTAAATACAGAGGATATAAGGTCAAAATTATTTTCTTTGGAAATTTCGTCAAGATATTTCAAAAGTAGAAAAAAGACTTTCTGGTTTTTTTGTTCGTGTTGGGTTAGAGAATCAACAAGCTCCAAAAGATGGTAGATTTTATTGGCTTTAGCAGTCGAAAAATTATCAATGCCGAAAGCTTTTTTTGTTTCGACTTCTGTCAATAAATCAAGGTTTTTGCCGCGGGCCGCAAAAATCTTACACCAGCTACCAAGTTCCACGTGGCCGGCTTTTTTAGACTTTGGACGCCTGACACCTTTTCCGATTGCCGAAATTTTGCCGTAATCTTTTGTGTAAATTGTCAAAATCCTGTCCGCCTCGCCAAAATTCCTGCGTGATAAAATTATCCCTTCGGTTCGAAGATACATACTTTAAGTATCTGGTATCTGGTATTTTGTATCAAGTATTGGAGGTTAAATTTTGACGGTAAGTTCCTTATCGGTTTCAAGAGGAAAAGCTCTTTGTTTTTTGCCAAAGGCTTCGATTTCGTATTCGTGGCCAGCAACGCCCGGTTGTTTCTGGATTAAAAGTTTATACTCTCCATCTACCTTAACCGGGACCGTGTATTCAATTTCAATCTTTGCGGTACCTGTTGGTCTTATGGTAAAAAATCCCTCGAATACCGTTTTTCCAAGCTCCTCTCCAGCAGTAATAGGCACCTCTGTTCCTGATGATTTGACAAGCTCTGCTCCTTTGGGAACGTAAATTCTGATCCAATCCCGATAAATTCCAGCCAAACACAAACCGCTTTTTCTTTCAAGATTACAATTGTCACCCTCTCTCGGGTATTTATAGGAAATGACAAGCTTTTTTTCGAGTTTGCCGTCTTTGCCTTTTTTAATCTCCTGTTTTACCTCTTCTTCTATGTATAAATTGGATTTGGCACCGCCAAAATTGGTCTCGTTAATTAAAAGATAATCGCCGTCATACTCATGAAGCCTGCCTGCAAAATTAATACGTTCTGCGGCTTCCTGAATTTTAGGGTCCTTAAAATACAAAAGCAGATGTTTTTGGCGAAGAGATCCAAGCGTTACACCAAGCAAATTGGGCCAGGCAGATTTCGGAGCGTTAAAGGCCATATCCATCATCTGTTTCATCAAAACGCCGATTATGTCCTTTCTGGACCCCTTTTCGTAATTAACCGGTTGGTCTGCGTAAAGCTCTAGTTCATAAATTATTTTAGGACAAGCGCATGCCTCCACTTCCTCTGTGGTAAATTTGCTGCCGTAAGCCTCAACAGGCCCCAAAACTTCAATCATTTTAAGAACAAAATTGGTATCAAGGGCAATAATTCCGTCAATGTCAACTTCTTCCTGAGCATATTGGTAGAGGTCTTCAAACTGTTTCATTGAAAGATAGTAATCGGGGGATAAATTGGAATCTCTAAGATTCAAGGTGGATACTCCGGGAAGATATTTAATAATTGGTTCCGGGGCAGGTATGTGCTTGGTTAAGGAATCGTCAAGATTATAAATATCACTGGATTTTTCCGGAGTAACTAAACCGTTCTGAACCTTAAAGATTGCATAAGCCGTGATGAAACCGCCGGTCGGTCTAAGCTCCTTGTCGTTTTGGAACAAAATTAGGTACTTTTTCTCCTGCTCATGACCCATGATCTGAGGTAAAACCACCAAAAGAGGTTTGGTATCTGTCAAAAATGTCTCAAGCTCCGATAATGTATTTTGAGCATTTTTAATCTTTGCGCCGGGCTTGCCTGGTAAGATATTCGGGTAGCGCCAAGTGTCGATTTTTGCAAGCTGGTTTTGAGCTTTTGACAAGTTTTGGGCAACTTTATCAAGCTGAGGAGTTACTTTTGAGAGTGTTTCGATTGCCTTTGCCAGCCGCTCCTGGGCAGTTCCGCCAAGAAACGTGCCTTCGCCGGATAATCCCAAAACATCAGCGTACGGGGTTACGGCTTCGGCAAATACGCTCGCTGCCTCCAAGCCGTAAATTGCCGTATCAACTCCCCTCTGGAGATCGGCAACGTACCAGCCAACTAAGGGAATAATCCTTAAAGGAGTAAAAACAATCAAAGAAGTTTTTGCAGCCTTAAAATCCCTTTTTGCATCTTTCAAATAAGCTTTTGTTGCATCAAGATCCTGAAGCTTTGCGGCACCTACTGCTTTTTGCGATGAAGTGTAAGCTTTTTTTAAGGAAAAAACGCTAATTAGTCCAAAAAAAACAAAAACTATAAAAGTTACAACAATCGCAAAAGTTATTCTTCGCC
>MFBF01000021.1:0-7131 GCA_001774865.1 Candidatus Curtissbacteria bacterium RIFCSPHIGHO2_02_FULL_42_15 | reverse complement strand
AAAAGGAGTTTTAATTATAATCCAAAGGTCGTAAATTATCGATCTCCTTTTAATATAATTCGCATCCATTTCAACCCGTCTGTCAAAATTAATCTGTGACCTTCCGGAAACCTGCCACGGACCCGATGCACCAGGCCGGGCTCTTAGAATAATCTTAACGTAAGATTTAGTATGCGGGTATACCTTCTGCTGATGATCCAATTCGTCCTTTTGGTAAGCTCTTGGCCCCACAAGGGCCATATCGCCTTTTAAGATGTTGATAAGCTGGGGCAATTCATCCAAAGAGAACTTTCTGATTATTTTGCCAAACGGCGTGATTCTGGGGTCGTCGGTAAGCTTAAAAGAGCCTTTTTTGTACAGAGCCAAAAGTTTGGGATTTTTGAGCAAGTATTTTTCGGCATGTACTATTTTGCCTTTAATTCTGTACATTTTCATACTCCTGAATTTAAGCATTTTAAAAAGCCTGCCTCCCTTGCCGACCCGTTCCGGCGTATAAAATATGGGGCCTTCTGACATAAGCTTGATGCCTACAATAACCAAAATCATCAAGGGCGACAAAATTACAAGTGCGATAAGACTCCCCACAATATCGATTGTTCTTTTTAAGAAATCGTAAAGCATACCTGGAAAATTTCTAATGACTAATTTGACTAATTGATCTAAATTTGGATAATTGTGACATTATGATTTGTTTAGGAATTAGAAATTAGATTAATATCAGCCTTCGCCTTCGGCGAATCTGATATATCAGAGGAGCAACATTGAAACAACGTTTCAAGTTGACCTGCTGATATTAGGTTAATTTTCATAAATGTTTATCTTTTTTCGCTTCTTTTAACTTGTCAATAATTTTTTTAACCTCGGAAATTCTATCCTTTTGACTCACAAGCAAAGCATCAGGCGTGTCAACAATTATCAAACTTTCAAGCCCGATTGTGGCAACTACTTTACCTTCGGAATTGGCATAAATTAAACAATCCCGGCTGTCTATATCAAAAACTTCACCCTGGATTACATTGTCCTTGGCATTTTGTGAAAGTTCATCTTTTAATATGTTCCAAGCACCGATATCGGACCAGCCTAAATCTGCAGACAAAACCACGATTTCTTTAGGATCAATTTTTTCAAATAAAGCAAAATCTACGGAGATTTTTTCAAATGTCGGATAAATCTTCTTGACTGTTTCGTCTTGCTCGTCAGAATCCCAGGCTTTTTGTATTTTGGAAAGACCGGCAAATACTTCTGGGGCATGTTTTTGGTAAAGCTCCAGCATTTTTTGGGCGGGCCAAACTTTGTAACCAGCGTGCCAAAGATATGCCCAGCTTTGAAGGAAATTTTTCGCCTGTCTAAGATTTGGCTTTTCGATCTGTTTTACGTATTCAAAAACCGCAAGTCCGTCTAATTTTTTGATCATCTTGCCTATTTTAATGTAGCCAACATGGGTATTTGGATAGGTCGGGTTAACGTCTATTGAGACAATTTTTCCTGTATCTTTGCTGTAATCAAAAGCGGCTTTTAGCGCCTTTATAAATTCCTTATCGTTTTTAACCAAATGATCAGCGGCCCATAAGGAAGCCACAATCGGATTTTTGAATTTTTTATCCAAAACCGCCGCCGCATAGCCCACAGCAGCCAGCGTATCTCTCATTTCGGGCTCAATTATGATATTTTCCAAGGGAAGCAAGGGCTCCTGGTCCGCTACCAGACCAACATACTGCCTACCGGTAATAACAAAGACGTCTTTTATTGAAAAGCCTTTTTTAATCCTATCCAGTGCCTGCTGAAACATCGATTTTTTGCCAACTAACAGCTGAAATTGTTTAGGTTTACCCTTGCGGCTTGCAGGCCACATGCGTGTCCCTGTACCCCCGCAAAAAAGGACTATTTTAAACTCCGATTGTTTTTGCTGCATGTTTTTTTACAAGTGCTCTTAAATTAGAAATGAAATTGTCTTTAGAAAATCGAAGGGCATTTTTTCTACAGGCTGCTTTTGACCATTTTAACCCACTGAAGTATTTTATTGCATCTTTTAAAGATTGCGCTGATTGGTTTTCAAAAAATAACCCGGTTTTTGCCTCAAGAACTATCTCTTTCTGACCGCCTTTGCCGTAGGCGATTACCGGAATTCCGCAAGCTTGCGCTTCAACCATACTTATACCAAAATCCTCCTCTTGAGTAACAATGAGAGCCCTTGCGTTTTGATAAAGAACTTTAAGCTTCTCTTTTTCAACTCTTCCTTCAAACTGCACACTAACTTTTCCGTTTTTTGCGATACTTTCCAGCCTCTTTTTATCCGGGCCGTCACCGGCAATTATTAAAGAACTGTTTGATTTAGCTAAAGCATCGATTGCCAATTCCACTTTTTTCCATCTAACCAGTCTGGTGACTATCAAAAAATAATTCTTGCTTTTAAGCTGCCAATTGTGAACCTTTGGAACGGTGTAAAAATCGAGGTCCGCGAAAGGGTAAATTATTTGCGATGTGACACCGTAATTATCTTTAATACGTCTTTGGACGTTTTGGGAATTTGCAATGTAAAAATCTACACGACTACTTGCTGCTTTATCCCACTTTTGAAGCCATGAAAAATAGGACACGAAGATTTTTGCTAACAATTTAGGCAGGTAATTTTTTTGCATCTCGAGATCCCAAATAAATCTTGGAATATTGTTCGCATAACATATGTGGGCAGTCTGAGGTTTCGTAATTGCCGACTTGGCAAAGCGTGTTGTTGACGAAATTACCAAATCAAAACCGTCGAGATTAAAACTTTCAAAAGCAAAAGGATAAAGGGGCAGTAATAATTTATGAAATTTTGCGCTAAATGAAATTTTTTGTATAAAAGAACTTATTATTCTGTCGCGGCTAATCGATTCCGGCAGTTTATTCCAATCAACAAGAGATGTATAGATTGGAGCGTTCGGCCAGATCGAAGCAATCGCCGCAAATAAATTCTCAGCACCTCCCTCCTGCACAAAGTCATCGTGTACGAGGCAAGTTTTCATCATTTAAATTATACAAAGAGACGAGAAATATTGCCGAGGATGATTTTAGAGTGAATTAACTTTCCCACTTGCAGCTTTTTTTATAACCTCTGCAACTCTTTCAGCTGAATGTCCATCAGAGTTGAAATACTGCTTCATTTTCCCAATGAGCTGTTCTCTGTAGACATTGTCGTTAATTATTTTTTCCAAACCATTTTTTAAATCTTGGTAATCAAAAATGCCTTCGCCTGCTCCTACTCTTAGAGTTATTGGTAAGCGATCATTTGTAAGCTGTGCTGCGTCAGCTTCTGTAAAGACAAGCATAGATGGAACTCTGCGATAAGCAGACTTCAACACTTCCGTAGAGGGTCCTGGGGCGATCAAAAGATCACAAGCGAAACCTATATCATCAGAGCTGATGTCTCCTTGTTTTAATACTCTGCCTTTAAGATTTGCCAAAACTTTGTCATATTCTTGTTCGGGATGCATATCTCTGGGATGTCTTGAAAGCAATAACACTAAGTTTTTCTGGGGTTCAGATTGATTCAAATTTTCAACGAGACGTTCAAGCACCTCTGGTGTTTGTGGTGGAAGTAGGCCCGAATATACGATCAAGAAATCTTCTTCGCCAACGCCCAATTTTTTCCTTGTTTCTTTTTTAACTTCTTCTCTGTCCACGTTTGCATACTTGTCATAATCCGGATGACCTGTAACTATGATTCTTGAAGCATCCATTGTTGGTCTTCTTTTTATTGCCAAATCCCTAGTTGCCTCGCTTATCACGCATAGATAGTCGGGGTTTATCCTCATTGAAGAGTCATATAAATCTGTGTAACTTCCTAAAACATCGGGGTAGTCTTCAACCCAAACTACAGGCACACCATAGGATTCCTCACTCCATGTCACTGTTAAAGCTGTTCCTGCGTCTGCGGAAAATTCAGAAACTGCTACTGCGGGTTTTATCTCCATTATTCTCTTTAATGGTGATTCGGATGGCTCCTTCGTGAATTGATGATTTTTGGTTTCTAAAATTCTCTTGGCAGCACTGTCAATGAGCAGGTCAGACGGGTAGCCCTCGTCTCTTAAAAGCTCGACAACAGGCCATAAACAGTTCATTCCCCCTGGGCCTCTAAGACCAAACAAAAGCAGTGGCTTTGTTTGGTCGCCCTCAAACGTATAGAAATCCGTTCGTTCTAGTTCTAAATTTTGTAGTGGAAAGTGTTTTTCTGGCAACATATTGTCGGGCATGAGTTAATTATATGATTTTTTGCAATCCTTTAATATCATTTGCATCTATTCCTTTGATGATAATTGCAAGGTCATCCAAGTTGCTTGGTTTTAGCGTTTTGAATAACATTTCAAACGCTTCTTTAACTCCGCCATGAGTAACTACCAAAATCGTATTATGATCTTGCTGCTCTAAGATCTCCAATATGGTGTTTGTAATTCTTTCCACAAAATCTGAGAATGATTCGCCCTTAGAAGGTACAAAGTTGAATCTATTTTCTAATTCGCTTTGAACTTCTGAATTTAACCTTCCTTCTAGTTGGCCCCATGATCTCTCATTTAAGCCAGGGGACTTAGTTACACTTTTACCCAAGTATTTACCTATAATCTCTGCTGTTTGGATAGATCTTCTCAAGCCTGAGGAATAGACGGTATCAATGGGATATTTTCTTAGCTTTCAGGAAAATTCTAAGGCCTGTTTTTTGCCTTTTGCTGTTAACACAGCTTTATCCTTTTGGCCTGCTAACCTCCCAGTTACGTGCCAAGTAGATTCACAATGTCGAGCTATTATTAGAGTAACCATTTTTTTCTATGTTGACAGAAAAGTTGCAAGTGCTATAGTGTAATTGTCTTATCTGCATAGTCCAAACAGAAAACCTTCGAGATAAAGGTCATCGTGTACAAGGGCTATTTTCATCGTAATGCTGATTTGTAAACATCGAGGGTTTGTTTGGCCATTTTTTGCCATGAATATTTTCTAACAAGCTTTTCGCCTTTTTCGACGAGGACTGTCCTTGTTTTTTTATCTGTTAAAACTTCGTTAATTTTTATAGCGATATCTTTTGGGTCATTTGGGTCAAAATACAAAGCGGCGTCTTGATAAATCTCCCTGAGAGTTGGAATATTTGAACACACAACCGGAATATTTGCCGCCATTGCATTTAAGCCCGGAATTCCAAAACCCTCAGAAAGTGAAGGGAAAACATAGGCAGTTGCTTTCTGAAAAAGAACTGCAAGATTGTCAGCCGTCTGATAACCCAGTAATTCAACTCTGTTCTCTAAATCTTTGTTTTTAATCTCTTTCTCTAATCTCTTCCAGAAAACGTCGCGGGGACAGATAATTTTCAACTTTACATTTTTAAGAATAGCTAAAGCATCTAGCAACCTGTTGAGATTTTTATGGGGATAAATATTACCGACATAAATTAAAAACGGTTTCTGGCCTCTGGCCTCTGGCCTTCGTCTCTGAGGCTCAGGCTCGAAGAGTTTCTGGTTCCTGAAATACTCTTCCTCTGCAGCTTCGTATGTGACAACAATTTTTGACGGATCAACTCTAAAGGTTTTTACTATCTGCGATTTGACAAAATTAGATGGGGTGATTATTTTTGCAGCTTTTTTTATAGCGTTTGTGATAATCAGTTTATAACCTATGCGCTTTAATTTAAAGACAAAAAAATTTCTTGTTGTTGCTGACTCCTGCTCGAATTGATGATGAATTAAATCATGAACTGTGATAACTAATCTGCCATTGTACAGAAAAGGTGCATTGAAGTGCGGAACGTGCAGAAGATCAATTTTGGATTTTGGAAAAACAAAAGGCAGTTTGACCTGTTCCTGGAATGTGTACCATGGAACATTTGCCAAAACTTTGTGGAAGTTTTTTGAAGATAACTTTAAGAATTGCCAATTCTCCTTTCTTAAAAAGATAAAATATTCATTTTTTTTATCTATTTTGGCAAGGTTTAAAATCAGCTCCTCTGTATACTTGCCAAGTCCTGTACCTTCAGGCCCTACAAATCTTGCATCGATTCCAATTCTCATATTTTTAGCTTGTCAAGAATATATCAGAGGAGCGCTATTGGCATGACTGCAGTCGAGTCTGACTCGACGGAAGGTGCCAAAGCGACCTGCTGATATGTCTTCCTCTGCTAACTCAGAGCGACATATATCAGATGACTCAAAAGAGTCAGGCTGATATATAGATTTTTCAAACGTTCCACGTTCGTAATTTTTCTAAAAGCCAAGTTGCAAAATACACAGACCAGTTAATAAAAAAGGGGTAAACGTTTTTATAGTGCTTATCGTAGAAAAGGCGCATAGCGCGCGTTGATTCGCGAAGTACTCTTTTTTTCGATTCTTTCGTTGCTTTCGATAGCTTTTGGGAAAATTTTTTTATTCCGGAAGACGCCCCTTTATAGTGAATAATTTTGGTAATCGGAGTATAGATAATCCGATAGTCTGCTTGCCTAAACCTGAAGCACCAATCCAAATCTTCTCCATAAAAAAAGAAATCTTCATCAAAATATCCTACTTTTTTGACGGCGGAAGCCCTAATCATCATAAAAGCACCGGCGCAGGCATCGACTTCCTGTTCAATATCATCCGGTATATAACCCATGTAATACCCATCAAAAATTTTTGATTTCGGGAATATTTTGGAAAGGTTTGTAAAGTGGCAAAACGAGCGCCAAGGCGTTGGGAAATGACGCCTGCAATCGCGATCCAAAAATCCATCCGCAAGTTCGACTCGACAGGTGGAGACCGCAACTTCCCTATTTTCATCCATAAATTTAATCATTTTGGAAAGTGTGTCATTTTTTAGTTCCGTGTCCGGATTGAGAACTAAAAGATATTTTCCTTTAGCTATCCTTAAAGCTTGGTTATTCGCTTTGGAAAATCCCATGTTTTTTTTGTTCGCAATCAACGTGACTTTTGGAAAATCTTTCCTGATTCTTAAAACCGCATTATCAGAAGAATTATTGTCGACAACAATAACTTCTTTTGTTATACCGTTGGAGTATTTCTCAATCGACTCCAAGCATTTTACCAAAAGCTCTTTGACGTTAAACGAAACGATAACAATTGAAAGAAGCATTATGCGCTACCTACACTTTTGTAAAGTTTATCGAGTTTTGAGGAA
>MFBF01000020.1 GCA_001774865.1 Candidatus Curtissbacteria bacterium RIFCSPHIGHO2_02_FULL_42_15 | reverse complement strand
GAACCCGGCTGTCTTAAGGCAATTGTCACGTTGACATTGCCGTCGTGTTCGACATCGAAGAAATCGCGCGAGCCGACCATGGCCAGAATTTCACCGGTTTTGGGCTTGGCCACAAGCGCCGCGCCGTTTGTGGCCCGGTATCTTTCAAGCTCCTCGACATTTTCGCGAACAATCGTTTGCGCTTTTTCCTGAATATCCAAATCCAAAGTGGTTGTGACTTTTAATCCTGCTTTATCAACTACTGCCTCGCCGTATTTCTGCGCCAAATACTCGCGCACATACATCACAAAATGCGGCGCCTTGATGTCGATTGTGTTTGTCCTGTATGTAAGTTTTTCGGAAACTGCCTCGTCTGCCTGCTCTTTTTCGATATAGCCATCCTCGACCATTCTTCGAAGGACCTGTTTCTGCCTGTCTTTTGCTCTCTGGGCATCCTGTCCAAAAGGCGAATAATAAGTTGGAGCGGCCGGTAAGCCCGCAAGCATCGCCGCCTCTGCCAAAGTAAGTTCGGAAACGCTTTTGCCGAAATACTGTTCTGCCGCGGCGGCAACTCCCCAGGCCGTGCCGCCGTATGGAACCTGATTCATGTACATTTCCAGAATCCTGTCTTTGTCAAAGGCCATTTCGACCCTGAAAGCCAGATAGAGTTCTTTAATTTTTCGGTCAATGGTGCGCTCCGGTGTCAAGAAGGCACTTTTTACCAGCTGCTGGGTGATGGTTGAGCCGCCCTGCAGACTGCCTTCAAACAGAGTTTTTCTGGCCGCCCTGGCAATTCCGTAAATGTCAAAGCCCTTGTGCTTGTAAAAATCCTTGTCTTCGATTGCGATTGTGGCGTGTTTTAAGTTGTCGGGCATTTCAGAAAGCGGCACCACGGTCCGGTTTTGTTCGTTGTAGATGTTGAAAAGCAGTTTGCCGTTTCTGTCATAAATTTTGGTTGTTTGCGCAAGGTCACGGGTTTCCAGTTGTTTTGGGCTTGGCAGATCCTTGGTGGCAAACCAGACGCCGAAAATTAAAAGAAGAATTGTCAAAAGACCGATTTTAAAGCTTCTGTCCTGGGAAATCACAGGATGGGCAAAGAGCACCTTTATCCTGCGGCCGGATGATAAAATCCTTTTCTTTTTATCCAAATTTAGCCAGGCAATCAAAAGATAGATGCTTCTTATGACATTTCTGACAATCCAGACGGTGATATCGCCAAAAAAAGTAATCAGCCTAATAAACCACGTTAAAAAACCGATTATTGCCGAAAATATGGCTGTTGCCAGTCTGGAAAGAGGGTTAAGACGCTTGCCCATACGGGCACATTCTATCGTAAAATTTTAAAGTTTGACAGTGGCAACAAGGCCGTTTTTTAACTTGATTTAGGGCTGGTATAATAGGTACTTATGGCAGAAGAAAAGGAAAAACGCGGCCCGATTGAAAAGGGAGAAAAGGGCTGGCCCATAAATCCGCTTGGAGTTTTTGCGCTTGCGATTTTTCTTTTGATTGTGGTTCTTCTGATTGTCCGGCCGCTGTTTGAAAAAAAGGCGACTTCGGTCAATCCCGAACAAGGCAATGCGCTCGGCGGCAGGATAATTTCGCCAACGCCCGGACAGATCGTCAGAGGTGGCTCGCTCCAGCTTAAGCTTGACGTTGATAATGTCGATGAGGTCGATAAAGTCCAGTTTTGGGCTAAAGTTTATGCAGACGGCAAGTGGCAGATGATCGGCGAAGTCAACACAGCACCGTATATTTTAGACTGGCAGATTCCCGCGGAATTTGAAAACAAGGCAATCGCCGTAACCACCCACATCTATCAAAAAGACGGCGATATTGTAAAGGACCCCGGCGGCTGGAGAGAAGGGATTATCATTTTATCTCAATAAGTTGACAATCAATTCATGACTATGGTACCATGACCGTGGTCATGCAAACTGTATCTAAAGCGCAATTTAAATCACACTTACTCGAATATCTGCGCAGGGTAGAAAGGGACAAAAAACCCCTAATCGTCACCCATGCAGGCAAGCCTGTCGTTGAGATTACACCTTATAAAAAAGATCCGGAGGAAATCCTGAAGTCTTTACGCGGAAAGATCACGAGATATGATAATCCTACCGAACCAGTGGGATTAGAAGATTGGGAAGCATTAAAATGATTGTTTTGGATACCCATGTTTTGATTTGGTGGATAAATGAAACCAACAGGCTTTCTACAAAGGCACAGAAAGCTATAGAAAACTCCATCAATAAAGGTACAAAACTTCTGGTTTCATCAATAAGTGTCTGGGAAATTTTTCTATTATTTAAGAAAGGGAGTTTAGAATCAGATATGGATTTGGACGTTTGGCTCAAAAATGTTGAGAGCTTACAATATTTACAGTTTATACCTGTCGATAATTCAATTGCCGCTAAATCAGTTATGTTGCGCGAATTTCCAGACAAAGATCCGGCAGACCGTATAATTGTGGCAACAGCCAGAGAACTGGGAGCAACTTTAATTACTAGTGATGCAAGGATCAGAAAATACCGTCACGTCCAGTCGGTTTGGTAAGATTTATTCCCTCCCTGATAAACTTAAACTAGAGTGCAAAAAGGTTTTTGGGTAATTTATTTTGTTATACTCACAGCTGTTGCCATTCTCCTTCTGATATTAAATTTTAAGACAATTTCTGCCTATTATTACCAAATCCGATATCCGGCAACTGCTACATCTGCAACCGAGGTGATTGATGCTAGTCTTGAACCTGAACAGGAAGCAGTCACCAAAGATTCAATTTTTGTTACGGATAGAAAAGGGAGGCGCAGCGAACTTATACCTGTCGCAAACTATAATATTCAGGCCAAAGTCGCAATTAATGCGCGACATCCTCAGTCTGTAAAAATAGGAAATTTTCTGGATGATTTATTAACCAACGATCTTGTTCTGGTTTGGGGCAAAATAGCCGACGATTATTACCTCAAGCGTATTAATTTTTCCCACCAGTTTGCTTATATGACATTTAAATATAAAGATCCTGATTTAAATCAGGATCCCGGCCAAGAATACATTTTTACTCATGTTTCCAGCAATCATCTGATTGCCGCAAATACAAATCTTGATCATGCACTGCGCCAGCTTCAAAAAGGCGACATAGTCAGACTTAAAGGTTATTTGGTTAATATTACGGGGGCCGATAAAACTTTGATTAACACGTCCACCGTTCGAACGGATAATTGGCAGCAAGGAGAGGGCAACACCGGAGGTTCGGAATTTATTTATGTGACAGAACTCCAAAACGGCGATCGATTATTTAAATAGTGCTAGACTAAAATTATGAATGAACAATTAGTTAATTACATCAGAGAAAACCTAGCCAAGGGAGTAACTCAAGACCAGATCCGCCAAACTCTACTGACTTCCGGTTGGCAATCAGCGGACGTTGATGCAGCATTTCTGCAATTGCAATCGCCACAGTCAGCCAATCTACCAACTCAACCAGTAAATCCACCTAAATCTGCCTTTAACTTGAAATTTTTAATAATTGGGTTTCTAGCAGTGCTTCTTTTAGCCTCCGCCGGAGGCGGCGCCTACCTATATTTTAACAAAAAAACTGAACCAGCCTCCCAGCAAACTCATCAATCATTAACCAATGAAACTCAAAACGATATCAATAATGATACGAGCAAAGAGCTCGAAAAGTTAAAAAAGTCGTGGAACGATTGCAAAATTCACCTATCAGAATTGGATTATTTACCACAAAATTTAGGCAGTTTTGTTGCTGAAGAAAGGGCACAAACAAATAATGTTTTTTCTGTTAAATATGTCTCTAGTACTGAAACATCAGCCGAAAAGATTTTCAGTTTGGTTTTGGAAAAGTCAAAGTCCTCTACAGAAAAATTGCAAGAAAGTACTGACTATTACAATAATAATTTAAATAAGGAATTAGATGCCTTCACAGTTATTAGTGCTGAGAAGACCAAAGTTTTAGGAAGCATCGATGCACTCTTAACTCTCCAAAAACAGGACTTAAATGAAACTCACGAAATTGTTCGGGCCAAACTAAGTATAGCAATACCTGTGCATGAAGTTTTTGCGTCATTTGCAGTTGAAAGAAGAAATGTTTTGAAACAATTAAGAACAACTGTTAACGCTGACCTTTTAGAGTACTATCAAACTTGGTTCTTTTCTGTTTGTAAGTAAAAACCTGCTCAATTGACAAACCCATATTTCAGCATAATTGTCCTTTTCTTCTACTACTGACAATAATAGAAATAATGCCATTACAAAACCCAGATATTTTATTATCACAACGACTTTCGAGTTTATACACCAAAATTAAGCTGTATCTAAGAATAAGTAACTGGTCTAAAAAAACTCGAATTTTGGTGGCAATTTTCACATTTTTTCCTCTTTTTTCCTTTTTAACTATTTCACATCTGTTCTATTTTATGTCTTTACTTAGCCCGTTGCTAAATTCAAAAAACCAAAATTTACTTTTAGGAGGTGCTATTATAATTACCTTTGGTTCATGGCTTTTTGGTTTTTTTGCAAGCACCTTTCTTACATTAGTATTATTTAAAAACTCCTTTGCAAATTCTCAAAACAAAATTATTGGAATCGCATCTAATACTTTCTCGTATATAGGCAGTTATAGTTTAATCGTGCCACCCCTGATGCTATTCGGTTTAGTGGAAGTCGAAAAATCAGAAATTTTTGCTACTCTGAAAGGTAAAAATATCTTTCTCTACGTAATTCTCTACACATTCGTTGTTTATTTAATCAGGAAGATTTTAGGGAAGTTCGTGCATCAAAATATAGCTGTTAACGGCAAAATGATTTATTCCCCAAGAAGAATAGTACTGTTGAATTTTTTAACAGCTTTTATTTATGCTCAGTTCGTTAATATTGTAGCTTTACTAGCCTCATTTTTTCTTTGAGTTTGTCAGAGGAGTCCTTTGTAGTGGAAGGATATAAAGATGCTACTTCTTGCGAAAGTGACTACCTTTTTCTTATCTTTTTTCCCAAATAACTCCAAACTGCAAAAAGGGAAGGAAGAATAGCTGGCTAGATATCTATCTGAAATGGAATTCGAACTCTTTACCTGTTGCTTCGGCTATTCTATTTAAGGTTTCAATTGTTATATTTTGTTCTCCGCTTTCGATTCTGGTGATAAATTCTCTCTTTACTTTCATCTTACGAGCCAATTCATTTTGAGAAATTTTAAGCTGTTTCCTTAATTTTCTGAGCTCCGTTGCTGCTTTTAGGTATCTTGCACGCTTTAAGATTTCTTGTTGCCGCTTTTTTGAGTAGTTTGCAAAAAGGTCTGCATAGTCAACTAGGAACCCTCTTTTGACAGCTTGATTAATTTTACGAATCATATTGTTTTAGCCTCCTTTTGGCGAGTTCTAGCTCTTTTATTGGTGTCTTTTGTGTTTTCTTTCTAAAAAAGTGCAAAATCACGATATCCATTTTTCCAATATAGGCATAAAATCCCCGATACTCTCCTTTTAACTTAATTCGAATCTCAAATATTTCCTTAGAAACTTTTCTACCTTGAGGGAAATCCAGTCTACCTTCAAGCTCTAAGATTTTAAAATACGCCTCAAAATCTAGCTGTACTTCCTCACTGAATTTTCGCAGTTCCTTTTCAGCGTTTTTATCAAGATATACGTTCTTCTTCATATAGTAACTTATAAGTTACTTATTGTCAAGCAAGTGATGTGACTATTTTTTTCTTATCTTTTTTCCTAAATAACTCCACACAGCAAAAAGGGCGATTGAGAGAATTGCCAGGGAGACGTTGAATAGGCTCACAAGATCAAAAATTGCCAAAGTTGCGGCAATTGCCGCAAAGAGCGCTACAAAAAAAGCCATTTTAAAAGAGGTGAAAATATACCAGTTAACGTCGTACCGCCTGTACAATCTTGTCCTTAGAAAATAAATAATAAGGCCCAAAAAGCCAAAGACGACGACAAAAAGCAAAAAGACAAATAATGCAAAAATCCAAATAGGTGCGGTTTGGGGGTCAATATCGGTCACAATCCAGAAAAGGCCGAATAGTGAAAATACTGATGTCAAAAAGATAATCGGCAGACGGTACATAATTCCATTTTAGAATTTCTAATTTTTAATTTCTAATTTCTAAATAATTTCCCAATAACCAAAATCCCAAATTACGAAAAGTTTGGGTCATTTGATTTTAGAATGTAAATATTGCTTAGAGTTTAGATATTGAGATTTAGGATTTAATTAGGAATTAGAGCAATTAGGTCAATTAGGTAAATTTGGGATATAATTCTGCGGCATGGATCCTCAAAATACCCTTATCGTCATCGTCGCCTTAGTTATTGTCGCCTTCGCCATCATCTATTTTCAGATCAAAAAGCTTGTTGATTCCAAATCGGAAGATGAAACCACTAAGCTTTTGACGCAATTGGTTTCCGACATGCGCGGATCGATGGATAAGACTACCGACTCGATGGTCCGCCAAACGACGGCAATCAACGAACGTTTGGATCGGGCCGCTCAGGTAATCTCCGGCGTCTCAAAATCTGTCGGTGAAATGACCGAAATTGGTAGAAGCATGCGTGAGCTTCAGGAATTCTTGCGTTCTCCCAAAATGCGTGGCCAAATAGGGGAAGCGATTTTAAAAGATCTTTTGGGCCAAACCCTGCCCAAACAAAATTTTCACCTTCAGTATGCCTTCAAAGGCGGCGAAATTGTCGATGCGGCACTAAAATTGGAGCAGGGGATTATCCCGATTGATGCCAAATTCCCGATGGAAAATTTTAGGAAAATGGCCAAAAGCAAAGATGAAAAAGAGACTAATGATGCGCGTAAGGCTTTTGTCGCTGACGTTAAAAAACATATCGATGCGATATCAACAAAATACATCAGGCCTGCAGAAGGCACTTTGGACTTTGCCCTGATGTACATTCCATCCGAGCCGATTTATTACGAGATATTGACCAACAGCCCTGACCTTGATGATTACGCATACCAGAAACGCGTGCGGCCGGTTTCGCCAAATACTCTTTATGCGTATCTTCGGGCAATAATCATGAGCCTTGAGGGCTCTAAAATTGAAAAACAGGCAGGCCAGATTTTGGCAGCTTTGCGCGAAATTGGCGCAGAAACCGAAAAATTCGGAACTTCACTCGGCGTTTTAACCAAACACATCAAAAACGCCGCCGCATCTTCCGACGACGTCAACTCGCGCTTTTCCCGATTATCCTCCAAAATCTCCACTGTCCAATCAATAGAGACTAAGTCGGCAAAATCTATCAAAGCAAAATAACTGCTATAATTTTTTTGTGAAATTGAAATCTGCCATAATAGCTCCTTTCGTCCTTTTTGTAATTTTGATATCTGTTTTGTTATCAGTTTTTTATTTTCTCCAAAATAATGTTAATAATTACCAAACTTTATATCAGAAAGAAACTGAAATTGCTCAACTTAAAAAACAAATATCAGTGTTAAGAGATTTTAAAAGTACTAGGGATGAGAATGATCAGGGTAATGCAGTTGAAGTAGTCGACCTTAACTCTCTTAGAGGAGATAAAGTTTATTCTCTAAAATGTCACCGCAAATCTCAAGGCGATAAATTAAATCTCTTGTTTCTTAGAGAAATTAATATTCAGGGAGAAATACCCACAATTTGCGAAATTCAGGATCAGAATAGCTATCTCATAGTTATATTAAATAAAACCGATGAGGGAGGTACGGGCCGGCCTAATGCAGGAATATTCTCATTCAAGATTTATTCGCCAATAGATGATTCCTTAAAAGAAATTGCTACAACCGGAGGCGAATTTTATTCTTTATGCGATGATGTTATTGCCCTGACAAAGGACGGTAAATTATATGTTAATTGTTCTGGAACAGTTTTCAGGTTAATTACGAAATGACACACCTGTGCCGAACTTGCTCAATGGCTCAAATGAAAATTCTCAACTGGCCTTTTTGTAATCGAATTTCCCGGCTAATATAATTAGGAAAGACCTATGTTTGGTGAAACGGCTGCCCATATTAATCAAAGGAAGAGAATTCACCAGAAGCACCAACCATTTCCTCACCCCAATCCAAAGATTCGACTTTTGGATAATGTCGTTAGTGTTGTTTCTTTGGTTTTACCCCTAACTGCAATTCCTCAATTATTAAAAATTTGGCAGACGCAAGACG
>MFBF01000019.1 GCA_001774865.1 Candidatus Curtissbacteria bacterium RIFCSPHIGHO2_02_FULL_42_15 | reverse complement strand
GAATTTAGATCTTTGTCCGAGTTAAAATCGACTCCGCCTGCTTTAGTCCATATCCCCTTTAATTTTTTTAAATTCTCTTCCCTTTTAATTCTGGTCATCTACTTACGAAGCGCATCAGCAATAACTTTGCTTCTTGCTCTTTTAGGAACAGTTTTTTTAAGTTCTTTAAGCAGATCTTCGGGGACAGTAATGTTGACTCTGGCAACTGTAGTGGACATAATTACTCTCTACTTATAATACACACTTACAATACTTATGTCAACTACTCAAAATTTGGGCTTTGATTTATTAAACTTCATATTTTCAAAACCGCCAAAAATGCTTCCTGGCCCTTCGACTTCGCTCAGGATCAGTCAGCGTTCATAGTTTAAGGACAGCTAGAAACGCCTCCTGAGGGATGTCCACGTTACCAAATCTACGCATGCGCTTTTTACCCTTTTTTTGCTTCTCTAAAAGCTTCATTTTACGGGTGACATCTCCCCCGTAGAGTTTTTGGGTGACGTCTTTACGGTATGATGCGACCGTTTCGCGGGCGATGATTTTGCCTCCGATTGCCGCCTGAATCGGAATTGCAATTTGCTGCCTTGGAATTGCCTCTTTTAATTTTTCAACCAGTTTTCTTCCAATTTCATCTGCTTTTTCTTTGGGCACAATTTGCGCCAAGCCCTCAACCGGCTCGTGATTAACCAAAACATCAAGCTTTGCCAAATTTGCATCCCTATACTCATCAATTTCAAAATCAAACGAGGCAAAACCGGAAGTCTGCGTTTTTAATTGGTCATAAAAGCCAATTAAGATTTCCAGAAGTGGAATTTCGGCTGTAATTTTTTGGGAATGGCCCAAAATTTCCGATTCTTTCTGCTGGCCTCTTTTTTCATAAATAAGCTTTGAAATGACGCCGAAGTATTTTTGGGGTGCAAAAATCGTCACCTTTGCATACGGTTCGCGAACATTTTTGGCCGTTGGATCGAATTCCGAAGGCTTATTGATAATTTTGCCGTCTTGCTCAAAATTGACAGACGGGGAAGCCACAATAATATCCAGATCGTACTCGCGCTCCAGCCTTTCCTGGGTTATTTGGGCATGCAAAAGCCCCAGAAAACCAAGGCGGAATCCCTGACCTAAGGAAAGTGACGTTTCACTTGAGTAGATTAGTGATGAGTCGTTAAGTTTTAACTTGTCCAAACCGTCCTTTAATTTAGGAAGCTGGTGCGGATCGGTCGGGTAAAAGGACAAAAAAACAACCGGTTTTGCTTCCTGATAGCCGGGAAGAGCTGCTGACGGGTCTTGAGAACTGCTGATTGTATCCCCAACTTTAACGCGTGCTAAATCCTTTAAATTGGTAACGACAAAGCCAACTTCGCCGCTTTCCAACTCATCAACATATTTTGGTGTGGGAGTTAAATAACCGATTTGGAGAATCTCGGAATTGGCACCGGTTGCCAAAAATTTAATCTGATCGCCGACCTTTATTTTCCCGCCAAAAAGGCGCACCGTTGCAATGACGCCTTTGTATGGGTCGAGGGAAGAATCGAAGATAAGAGCACGCACTTTGTCATCCTGAACCGATTCGGTCTGAGACTCACGGTCGAAGACTTGATTCAGGATCTGATCCTCACTTTCGTGAGGATGACTAAGAAAGTGTTTGGGAGAAGGAATCTTTTTGATAATTTCCCCAAGCAATTGATCCACACCCTCCCCTGTTTTGGCTGAGACTTTTAAAATTTCGTCGGATTTAAAACCAAGCGATTCCAATTCTTTACTTGTCTCCTCGATATTTGCCGCAGGACTGTCGATTTTGTTGATAACAGGTATGATCGTCAATCCCGCTTCGAGTGAAAGATTAAAGTTTGCTAAAGTTTGCGCCTGCACGCCCTGAGTGGCGTCGACCAAAAGAACTGCTCCCTCAACCGATGCCAAAGACCTTGAGACTTCATAAGAAAAATCAACATGGCCGGGGGTGTCAATAAGGTTCAGAATATATTTTGAACCGTCTACAGCTTTCTGACTACTGACTACTGCTTCTTTTTGACTGTGGTCTGTAGACCGTAGACTGTAGACTAACCTAATCGCTTTTAATTTAATGGTAATTCCGTGCTCACGTTCAAGCTCCAGTGAATCCAAAAGCTGTGCCTGATGACCCTTCGGGACAGCCTGGCAAATTTCCATAATGCGGTCGGCAAGCGTCGATTTGCCGTGGTCAATATGGGCAACTAGACAGAAGTTTCGTATGTGAGCTCGATCCATTGAGTGAAGTATATCAAAAGTATGTTTAGTCAAAGACGATAAATTGATAAACTCGAAACTCGAATATCGAAATCCGAAACAATACTAAATTTTAAATACTCAAAATTCAAAAAGTTTTGAACATCGCGGTTTTGAAAATTTGGATTTGTTTTGTGCTTCGGATTTAGAATTTCGGATTTACCGAATTCTATGGATTCGGTTGCTGGGCGTCGATTGAAGTTGCGGCAGGGCTAACAAGTCTTGAGGGTAAAGACGCCACTTTTTTGGCGAAATTGTAAAAAATGAAAATTTGTTCGACTTTTAAAAGATAGGAAAAAGACAAATAGACCCCGATTCCGACCAAAGTCGCAATCCCCGTTAAAAACAAAAGGCCGATTGTCCTGGTTGTGTCAAAAACAAGCCTGTCCAAAAGTTTCATTGGTGTATAAAGAGCAACTGCGGTCAAAGCGGCGATAAAAATCATTTTTAAAGCAGGCACTATAATCTGTTTTTTGTCAAAGGAAACTTTTTTGTCAAGAAACCAAAGCAACAAGAGCGCGTTTAGGATATTGGCAAAAGAATAAGAAACCGCAAGATAAACGATGGAGAATTTTAAGATGAGAATAAAGGTCAGGCTCAAGGCGATATTTACAGTGATTGTAAAAAGATTGACTTTAACCGGAGTTGCGCTGTCGCGCAGGGCATAAAAACCGCGAATCAGAAGAAGGTTAATGGCCTGGGCGGCAATTCCAAAAGAAAAAGCAATCAAAACCCTTCCTGAAAGCAATGTGACTTCCCATGGAAGCTCTTTGGCACCAAAAACTAGCCTAACCACAGGAACTCTTAAAATAGCTAGAATCGCCGCTGCCGGCAATATCAAAAAGAGTATCTGGTGGAACGAGTCCACAAAAATTTTTTTGAATTGCTCATATCTTTTGGCATTAAATTCGATTGCCAAAGTAGGCAAGGCGGCCTGGGCAAGGGATCCGGCAAAAAGAGATATCGGCACAAGCTGCAGAACCTGGGCAAAATTAAAGGCAACTATTGATCCAAAAGCAGCGATTGAGGCCAAAGCCACATTGATAAGATCGGACATTCTAACCAAGGCCAAGGCCAGGGAACGCGGCCACATTAAGGAAATTGTCTCCAAAACCTCTCTGTTTTTAAATTGAAACCTAAATTTAAAACGGAAGCCAAGAGAAAGAGCAAGCGGCAGCTGCACAACCAGATGCAACAGGGCACCCAGAATCATTCCGACTGCCGGTGCATAAATTCCCAAAGGAGGAACCAAAAAAATAATGGCAAGGATTATGCCAACGTTGTAAAAAACCGAGGCCATCGCAGGAACCAGAAATCTCTGGAAAGACTGCAAAACACCCGTTATAAAAATCGAAAGTACAAAGAAGGCCTGGGCAAAAATCATGATCCGCAAAAGCCGGGCAATAATGATTTTGGTTTGCGGATCCTGGGAAACTAAGCCCGGCGCAATTAAGGGGGCAATCATATCCGCAAGCAAAATAACAACAAGCATGAAAACAAGAAAAACAACTAACCCAAGCGTGATCATTTCGGAGGAATATTCAAAGGCAGCCTTTAGTTTTTGGCGGGCAAGATATTGCGAAAAAACAGGGATAAAAGCAAGTGCGATTGAGCCGAAAATCAAAACCTCAAAGATGGCTTCCGGTAAAATTGAGGCGGCAATAAAACTGTCCAAAAGCTGAATATCGTCACCAAAATTGGCTGCCAGCAGGCGATAGCGGACTAGACCCAGAATCCGGGAGAAGGCAACAGCTACCGCAATCACAAATGCGGCAGAAAGGACGTTCTCCTGTCGCCTTTGGAAAAAACTGGCACCGTTTTTAAAAAGATACAGCATGTGATTTAATCAAGAATTGACCTTAACGCCCTATTTGACCTAAAATTGGCAGACGTAGAATTTTAGGTAAATTATAAATTAGAGTACTTAGAAATTTTAAAGATATGCCGCTTACAAAACAAGCAATCAAAAAAGTCAGGCAGGATAAACGCAAAACAATTTATAATTTGCGCGTCAAAAAAGCCTATAAGCAGGCAGTTTCTGCATTTCGCAAAAGCCCTACGCTAAAGGGAATTGTCGACGTTTTTTCAAAGCTGGATATGGCCGCTAAAACCAATATTATTCATAAGAACAAGGCCGCCCGCCTAAAGTCTCGTCTATCAAAACTAATCGCTTCCAAAACTCCAAAAGCTCCCAAAGCAACCGCCTCGGCTTAATTTTCACTGATAATTTTAGTTCGGGGGTTGACAAACCTTGCACGCTCTTATTACGCTTAGATAAGACCATGAAAAAAATCGCTGCCCGAGTGATTGGTTATTCGTCTGCAACTATTTGGCTTGCCCTTGCCGAAGGAGCGGCCTACGCCCAACTTTCTACATCATCACCTTCAGCAGAACCAAAAGGAGGAACCGAAGGAGCATTGCCTGATGCGGGTTCGACAGAGATGACCTTCTTGCTTTTTCTGGGGGGCGCTGCGCTTATTATTTTTGGGGTAACCAAACTAATTGCAAGCTACAGCAAAAAGTAATCCTATTTCTCCTCCAGCTTAAAAACTTCACCCTGAATATATTCTGCCAAATCAGTCCAGCTATTGTTTTTAGGAATAAGAACCGATTGGCCGCCATGATTTTCCGGACGGCCGAACTCTAGTCTGCCGTCTTTTTCATTGGTGTCCAAAACAACCCTTCTTATTGTAGAAGGTTCAATTTTAAGACCGAGTTTGGCAAAAAGTGTGACGTCTTCGTCTTTTATGTCGGTATCGATTGTGTCTCCGAAGGTTTTTGAAAGCTCAATTATTTTTTGGGGGCTGGTCAGGGTTTCTGTCGATAAAACCTTCTGGCGAAATGCCAAAATTACCTTCTGCTGACGGGCTGATCTTGCAAAATCCGACCCTTCGCCGCCTGTACCATGGCGGGACCTGACGAATTTGAGGACTGTTGTCCCATCCATATGCTTCAAGCCTTTTGTAAAGGAGAGCTCTTCCCAGCGGCAGGTGAACGGATCGTTCTCGTCTGTGATTTCGGAAAGTGGAATGGCGGATCCGGTTGCATCTTTGACAACCTGTCCGGTAACCCCGTCTTTTTCCTGTGTTTCTATAGTCAGTCCGCAAAGATCGTCTTCTCTGCCGGAAATCGGATACTTTGGATCGACAAAAGAATTTTCAACCTCAATATCCAAACCCCCGATCAAATCGACTCCCCTTACAAAACCGTTGAAATCTATTCTGAATGCATAATGGACAGGTATCCCCAAAAGTACAGAGACGGTTTCTTTGGCCAAATCCAGACCCTGGCCGTTTTTTTCATCCTGACCGTAGGCATAAGCTGAGTTTATTTTTGCGCTAAGATTAGGAACCCATAAATCCCTTGGAATTGATATTAAAACCACGTCTTTTGCGTTCTTATCTACCGAGGCAAGAATCATTGTATCCGTAAGATCCGGACCCTCATGCCCCCTGCCGCCGATCCCCATAAGAAGGACATTAGTTCTGCCTCTGTCTGAGTCAAGTCCGGAATCGGTGATTAGGGAAACGACAGTTTTAGGGCCGCCGATTAAATATTTTTCCAGATTCAAAAGCTTAACAAGTCCTACTGTGATTATTAAAAAAAGAATGGTGAGGGCAAAAATCCCGAGAAACGAGAATCTTTTTTTGTAGGGTTTACCGATTTCGCGCATTTTGAAAAAATCAGGCAGATTTTGAAATCAACTGAAGGAAAGTATCAGCGTCAAGACATGCCTGGCCAACAAGTCCACCCGCAATATTTTCTTTGGAGAGGAATGCCTTAATATTTTCGGGGTTAATACTGCCTCCGTAAAGTGTCAACACGTTTTGGTTGAAAATCCGGCTAATTTCTGCTGCATTTTGATCGGCAACCTGAGGATCTTCCGGCCGATAATCGCGATCTTTAGAAATTGCAGACGGCGGCTCGTATACAAAAATTATCTTTTCGGCGTTATCGTAAATAGTTTTGCCTTCGTCAACATATGAGTCAAGCTGCGCCAAATCGGAAACGCACAAAATCGGCGTAATCTCGTTTTTTAAAAGTAAACCCACTTTTTGGATAACATCGCCGTCTGTCTCTGCAAAATACTTTCTTCTTTCGGAGTGGCCGACGATTGCATACTGACAAATTCTTTTAAGTTGCGAAGCCGAAATTTCCCCTGTATACGGTCCTTCTTCGAATTTAGAAATATCCTGAGCACCCAATTGGAGTTTGGAGTTCTGTCCGCCAGTCTTCGACCCTGAGGGCTCAGACCCCGAATGGGCCAGCGGATTGAGTTTAGAGTAAGCGGCTGCAAGAAAAGGTGCTGAGGGACAAAGAATTATTGTCCCGCCAAATTCATTGCACTTTGGCGCAACTTGCTCAATCCATGCGGACATTTCATCCCAACTTTTGTGCGCCTTGAAATTGGCAACAACGATGGGCTGGGGCTCATTCATGATTCTGGAGAACTTTCAGGAAATTTTCTTTTTGGGTTGCACCGACAATCCTTTCTACCTCTTGTCCGTCTTTTTCGATGATGTAAGTGGGGATAGATAGAACCTGGTGCTTGGTTGCTTTGTCCTGATTTTCGTCAACATTAATTTTTTCAAATTCGACTTTGCCTTTAAGCTCTTTCTCAAGATCGTCGATCAAAGGCTCCATAAATTTACACGGACCGCACCATTCGGCCCAAAAATCCAAAACTTTAAGCATGAGTTTTAATATTATATCCTAGCTCAGCCGCTCCGACTAGGCCTTGGATATATCAGTCTTCCCACTCAATCTTAGATAAAGAAGAGCAAGACTGATATATAATTCAAGAAAAATGGATTTACTTTCCGATCTCGATCCAGCACAAGTTGAGGCAGTTAAACAAACCGAAGGGCCGGTTTTGATTTTGGCAGGAGCCGGCAGCGGCAAAACGAGGGTTTTGACCTACAAAGTCGCCTATCTGATTTCAAATGGCGTCGACCCAAATTCAATTCTGGCTGTTACCTTCACCAACAAAGCCGCCAATGAGATGAAGGAGCGAATTATGAAGCTTCTCAGTCGGGGTGGCGCCAGTGGAAGGACTCCCGACAGCACGCAGTCTCGATTTGAAAACAAAATACCAGTACGAATTACATCAAAGACGAGCACTGGCGGGAGGGAAACTGGCGACAGGACCCCGAATGTCCCTTTCATCGGTACTTTCCATGCATTTTGCGCCAAGCTTTTAAGAGTCGACGGCAAATATATCGGGATTCCCTCTGGCTATCTTATATATGATGACGACGACAGCCTTTCTTTGGTCAAAAAAATAATGAAGGATAATGCAATCTCAACCAAAAACTTCAGGCCAAGCTCTATCCTTTCTGCAATTTCATCGGCCAAAGGAGAGTTGATTGATGAAAATGATTATACCCAGTTTGCCCGCGGATTTTTTGCGGAAACTGTTTCCAAAGTTTACGGAATTTATCAAAAAGAGCTTAAAAATATAAACGCCTGCGATTTTGACGATTTACTTTCACAAACCGTTAAGCTACTAAGAACCAATCCACAAGTTCTTTCTAAATACAGCGGCAGGTATAAATACGTTTTGGTTGACGAGTATCAGGATGTTAATACTGCCCAGTATGAGCTGACCAAACTTTTGGCCTCAGCGCGGGGAAATTTAACCGTTGTCGGTGATGCTTCCCAGGCAATTTATTCATTCCGGGGTGCCGATTTTAGGAATATCTTAAATTTCGAACGGGATTTTCCAAACGCCAAGATCTTTAACTTAGAGCAAAATTACCGCTCGACTCAAAATGTGCTTTCTGCTGCAAACGCAATTATTACCCGCAACACTTCCCATCCTGTTTTAAAACTTTGGACCAAAAATCCAACCGGCGAAAAATTAACGATCTACAACGCCCAAAATGAGACAGACGAAGCAAATTTTGTGGTCGACCGGATCGTTTCATCAAAATCCCC
>MFBF01000018.1:4823-13240 GCA_001774865.1 Candidatus Curtissbacteria bacterium RIFCSPHIGHO2_02_FULL_42_15 | reverse complement strand
ATTTGCGGTTTATGTCTTCGCGAAGTGATTTACTAAAAAATCTAGTTTTTAAGGTAATTTTTGCTATTTTTTCATCAAAAATTCATTATTTTCTAGCAAAATCTTATTGATTATTGGAGAATTTTGGAGATTTAGGGGTTTTTTAAAAAAACTCGCCAAGCGCGTATAAAAGAATTATACCAAAATTTATCTAAGGTTGGGAAGAGGGTAATTTACATCAAGCCTGCTTGATTGTGAGGTTTAAAATATAAGTGTGGCAAAACAGGCAGACGAAGTTCTTGAAAATATTCAAAAGGCCCAAAAACGCACTTTTTTGCCGATTATTGGAAGAGTAAAAGGGCAGGTTTTGGTAAGAATTGTCGAGAGCGAAAATCCCCAAAGAATTCTTGAAATCGGAACGCTCGTTGGCTATTCAGCGATTTTGATGGCCAAGCATTTGCCCAAAGGCGCAAAAATCGTCAGCATCGAAGTTGATAAAAACTCGGCAAGCCAGGCAAGGAAAAATATTGCTGAGGCACAGCTTGAAGAAAAAATCGAATTAATAGTCGGTGATGCCAGACGCGAAATCAAAAAGCTCAAAGAAAAATTCGACGTTCTTTTTTTGGATGCTGCAAAAGAACAATATTTGAAACTTGCAGAGCCGAAGTTGAAAGAGGGAGCTATTGTCGTTGCAGACAACGTAAAAATTTTCAAAGATGACATGGCCGATTTTTTGGAGTATGTACGCCAAAGCGGCAGATTCCGTTCAGAAAGAATTGATTTTGGTCAGGACGCGGTTGAGGTTGCGATCAAACTGGACTAGCTTGCCAAAACGCCGCTTGTAATTTTCCAAAAAGCCAAACATAATTAAGAAGTTGCCAAAAAATGGGGATTTCACTTACCAAAGTTACATGGTATTCAAAGGTGGCTGGAGCCGTTTGTTTTGTGGTTATTCCGCTTTTGGCTTTTAGATTTGGGATCTGGTATCAGGGGGTTGTTTCGGCAAGCGAAATTGAATTTTCCGGAAACGAGTATCAGGCAGTAACCAGACATCTTGAACAGATTAAAACAACCCAGCAATTGAATATTGCAGACTGCGCGATATTGGTTGATTTAACAAAAAATCCCCAAAAAGAGAAATCGAAAGATTACTTTTCTAAAAACAAACTCTCAATTAAAGTTTTGGAAACAAATGTTGTCGAGGTTAAATTTAAAAATTTCGACGCTTTGAGTCTTTGGAAGAAAAAGATTCAGGATGATAAAATCGGCCAAGTTTCGTCTATTAATTCAAATTGCGATTAATTTAAGTTAGAGTAAAATATTTCTCCAAAAAATTCATAATTTACTGTCTCAATAGCCTAAATATATCCGTATTATTTTTGTAATTTTAGCTGATTTTGCCTAATTTCCCTTTTCGGTTTTTGTTCGGATTTTTTGTGATACAATGAAATTGCTATGCAAAGAGGAATTGCGACTTTTACTTTAGATTATGGCAAGTGTCCCAGATGGCTTTTTGAAAAAATGGTAGGACTCGGACGCGAGATGACCCAAGTTTTGGTCTGCGAGTACGGGCCCGAAGAGTTTATTAAACGAATCGCAGATCCTGTTTGGTTCCAATCGCTTGGTACAGTTTTGGCATTTGACTGGAATGCTTCGGGATTGACAACAATTTTGACCGCGGCCTTAAAAGAGGCAATTCGTGGACAAGAGAAAGACTTGGGAATTATAATTTGCGGCGGCAAAGGGAAAACTTCCAGAAAAACTCCGGACGAGATATCCAATTGGGGTCAGAGATTGGGTCTGCCTGAGGTCTCAGTCAAAAACTTGGTCTACAACTCAAGGATGTCTGCCAAAGTTGACAGCTCTTTGGTGCAAGACGGTTTCCAGATTTATCACCATGCTTTTTTCTTCAGCATTAACCGGCGTCCTTCGACAGACTCAGGACCTACGGCGTGGACGGTGGTCCAGCAGGGAATGAATAGTAAAAATGTCACGGCCCGCAGATACCATTGGCACAGCGCAAATATCGCAGATCTTGTTTGCGAGCCGCATTCCGGAATTGTGACTCAGGTGCGTCAAAATTCAGTACTTAACCTAACTTCCAAAAAAAGTACAAAAACCCGAAAAGTAAGTACCGATTTAGTTTCATCTTCCTTTAATACCGTAATGCGCGACATTGAGATATTGCGCAAACATTCATCAAATCTTTCGCGGATGATTTCGATGAGGAAAGGAGAAGAGATGTTGACGCTGTTGGAGCTTGCCGACACGGAGTTTTCTTATCATCAGGTGGTTTTGGAAGATTTTTCAAAGAGCAAATATTTGGAAAAGATTTTGCGGAAAGTGACCGAAGAAAAACCTAAAAACTATGAAGAGTTTTTGGCAACCGAAGGAGTAGGGCCAAAAACGGTGAGGGCTCTGAGTCTTGTCAGCGAGGTAATATACGGCGCCAAACCTTCGTACGAAGACCCGGCCAGATATTCCTTTGCTCACGGCGGCAAAGACGCAACGCCGTATCCTGTGGATCGGGTAACTTATGACGAGACTATCAATATTTTGTCGGATGCCGTGCGCAAATCAAAAATCAACCCTGTCGAAAAAGACAAAGCATTGAGCAGATTGATTAAACAGGGCTAGACAGTTATTTTGACATTATGATAAATTTGTCATAGAATATGTTGGTTAGCAATGACCCAAGAGTAGATAAAGAAATACGCTCTTTGGATAAGAAAGATAATTCACGGGTAGTTAAGTTAATAGAGTTATTTCAAGATTACGGATTTGTTCTAACTGAGCCTTACTTAAAGAAATTGCGGGTAAATCTATGGGAGTTACGGTCTGGAAGATGGCGCTTACTGTTAGGAACGGTTAAAGATAAAGCAATAATTGTCGATATCTTTTCAAAGAAGACTCAGAAGACACCTAAAAAGAAGATAGAGAAAGCCCTGCGAAGATTGAAGGAGTATTCATGAAGACTAAACCAAAAGCTATACCGTTCGAAAAACTTAAGGCAGATCTTATGAAAGACCCAGCTTTTCGTCGTGAATATGAAAAACTTGAACCGGAGTTTGCAATTGTACGGGCTATTGTTGAAGCACGGGCTAAGAAAAATATTTCGCAGGAAGAATTAGCCAAGAGAATGGGTACTGGCCAGGCGGTTATTTCGAGATTGGAAAACGCAAATGCCAGCCCTTCGCTTGCTTTAATCAAAAGGTTAGCAAATGCTCTTAACCTCAAGGTCGAACTGCGTTTCACATCAAAAAACTAACGTTTTTTTCTTTAGCCAGTTCAGAAAAGATTGTCATCCGCCGTGCGCAAATCCAAAATCAACCCTGTCGAAAAAGAGGCAAGAACCAATACCATCCCCGGTATAAAAAATAAAGCCATTGATTGTTCCTTAACTGCGCTAGTTGCCGTAAAAAAATCAGCCCGCGTGCTATGTTTGTTAAACCGCATGTAGGCAGTGCAATAGGTGTCGTACTTTTGGCGAAAGAGAGAGTCGGCTAATCCTTTCCGTTCCTGTCTGTTTTTTTGAAAAAGCCTAGTATTTCAAGCTTGTGATTTAAATAAATAAGTGCCAAAAATATGAAAGTTGCGACAATCGCAATCTGGAATTTTCTAAAATACGGCTCCAGCGCATGCCAGTTTTCGCCAAAATAAACTCCGACATAGGTTAAAAACCAGGACCAGATTAAAGAGCCCAAAAAAGTGTAGATTGAGAATTTGAAAATATTCATTTCTGAAAGGCCGGCAGGAAGCGAGATAAACGTTCTGACACCCGGCAGAACTCTTGAAAAAAAGGCAACCGCATCGCCGTGTTTTTTCAGCCACCTAAGAGACCGTTCGTATTCTGTGGTTGTTAAAAGAAGGTATTTGCCCCAATTTTTTAGATGTTTTAAGATAACGTGCTCTTCCAGATAATAGCCAACTCCGTAAGCAATCAAAGACCCGAAAAGATTGGCAAGGGCGCCTGTCAAAATCACCAGTGCCAAATTAAGTTCGCCGCGCTGGACCAGAAATCCGGCAAAAGGCATGGTTATTTCCGAAGGAATGGGGATTAAAGCCGATTCCAAGGTCATTAAAATAAAAACGCCGAAATAGCCGGTATTTTCGATAAATTGGATTATGAGATTTGTTGCAAATTCGATCATTTTCTAAATGCGTTATCCTTCGAAAATAAGGCTTGATAAATAGATTGTTAAAATTCCCAAAACGAAAATCAAAATACTGCCGATATCTCTTTTGCCGCGAGATTTTTCGTGAAGTTCCGGAATTAAATCGCTTGCGGCAATATAAATGAAATGCCCGGCAGCGACTGCCAAAAAAATGTATAGATATCCTTCTAATTTGCCTGCCAGCAAAAACGCCGCGATTGCTCCAATCAAAGCGGTAATTGCTGAAAGAAAATTAAAAATTAGTGCCCTTGCTTTTGGGAGACCGTTTGCCAAAAGTACTCCCATATCGGCAATTTCCTGAGGTATTTCGTGAGAAGCAACGGCAATCGTTGTGACGATGCCAAGGGGAATGCTGACCAAAAAGGCAACCGCGATTGCCACTCCGTCGACAAAATTATGGATGCCGTCGCCTGCGAGCACTAATAATGTACTCGGTTTTTCTCCATGGCCATGATGGTAATGGAATAATCTAATGTATTTTTCGGCAAAGAAGAAGGAGACAAAACCAAGTAAAGAAAATAAGAAAATTTGCGGGCCTTCTTTTAATTCGGCAGCTTCCGGCAATAGATCCAAAAAGGCAGTGGCAATTAAGGCGCCGGCCGCAAAACTTATCAGCTTTTGGGAAAAATCCTCGGTGATTTTTTGCTTAAGGAGCAGAAACAGGCTGCCAAAAAGAGAGAGAATACTGCCGATTAGGGTAAAAAGGATAATATAGACAAGAATCATTTAACACTTTTAGCATAACAGACAGTTTGCAGGCAATATATTGGGAGTTATCCTTTCCACTTTATTGAACAGCCAAGAGAGGGATACTGCGGCTGGGGCGGGGGATTGCCCAAAAGAAGCGAGTCGAGGGCGTCTTTCAATTCCTCTTTTGTCACTTTCTCTGGATTTTGCCAGTTGTCGTTTATTCTGCCGTGGTAATAAAGTTTTCGATTGTCATCATAAACATAAATATCCGGCGTGCAGGCGGCTTTATAAGCTTTTGCGACCTCTTGAGTTTCGTCTCTTAAATAGGGGAAGTTGATTTTCCAATCTGTGATTCTTTTTTTCATCTCGGAAAAACTATCCTCGGGATACTGATTTTCATCATTAGGGTTAATAGCCACAAAAGAGATACCTTTATCTTTGAATTCACCGGCCAGTTTTATTAAAAGCGGCCAGGCGGCTTTGGCGTAAGGGCAGTGGTTACAGGAAAAGGCGACAACCAGAGCTTTTGCCTCCTTGAAGGATTCGGCGGAATAATTTTTACCGTCCGTTGCCGGTAAATCAAAAGGGATGATATTTGAACCGACAGGAACGCTGAATGATTCGATAGCCATTAATCTATATTTTAACCTCTTTGTGCAAAAAAGGGGTTATTCCGACTCGCCGGAGTTTAGCCCGTCTTCTTTGGTTTTCTGATACCAGACAAAAGCGTTGTATGCAAACTTGTTAAGTTTTTTTAGCTGGGGCACCACCTTATCCCGAATCTGCAAAGTTGTAATCTTGTTCCGGCCGGTTGATTTTGCCCATTTTTCAATTTTTTCGGCAAGGTATTTTGCCTGTTGTTGAGAGAGCCCGGCGGCTTTTGTTACTCTTTCGATTTTGCCCTTTTCAAAATCCTCCAAAGACCCGTCTCTTTTAATAACCCGAAGTACCATAAATTCTATTCAATGGTACAACATATAATTGACAACAAGAAATTTTTGAGTTACTTTGGCCCTTCATTCCAAATTTTTCAGACAGGGGGTGATTATTAATGGTTTATACATTTACTTGTTCGCAAGGACACGACCCCGTTACTTTTACGGCAGAGGCCGAAAATGACGATGAAGCTGTGGCAAAATTGATGGAAGAGGCAAGAGGCCATTTGGCAGAAGTTCATCCGGATTTGGCTAGTATGTCGCCAGATCAGACAAAGCAGGTTATAATAAGCAACTGGACAAAAAGCGAGTCGTAAGTAAGGCAGAAAATTATGGAAGATCAGAATGGCAGGAAGCCGTCTGTTCGCGTAAGCAGAAGACAAGGCATAATCAGGCTGTCTAATTGAATTCATCCCCAGAAAAATTAAATAAACCGGGAAAAAACAAGGTCCGTTCTCGTTAATTTTGTAATTATCCTCCTGAGGATATAACCTATAAAAATTTTTCACAAAGTGATATAATAATGTTTGAGGAACCTATAATGTCAGTAGAATTTGGTCGGCCAAGTTGGCCATTTGAGAAAAGCAACTCAAGACTCATCAAGACTGAAGTAATTCAAGTTCCGAATACTATCGGTATGAATATCTCTATCTTGTATTATCAAAGAATAGATGGTCTCGGAATATCTCTTCAGGCCAATATTCCTTTGTACCATTGGCACGATCCCGAAATTCAGGAACCTGTTAGAAAATTTCTAAAAATTGAGGATCCTAACGATATTGATGTCAGGAGTGACCAGTTTGCGCAAGTAGTAAGATTTGATTTTAGAAAACATACTGAACCCCTTAATTATCCATTGATACACCATTAGACCCCTTCCAGTTGCTGTTAATTTTTCTCACTCTAAATTGACAGGGGTATTATAAAAAGGTAGACTTTGTGCGTGTTTAAAGCTTTAGAAAAGGAAAAACCTACAACAATTGGTCTTTGCCAGTCGCTTGGTGTAACAGTTTATTGCGGACTTGTTGCTCTTTTATTTAATTTTCTTACCAAAGCAATACCTTCGGGCCCGGGATTTTTCGGGTTTTTCTTTATGCTTATCCTGCTGGTTTTTTCGGCAGCAATTACAGGGACTATGGTGTTTGGCTATCCTGCATATTTGGCACTCGTTAAAAATAAAATAAAGGAAGCATTGACGATTTTGGCTTTCACACTTTTGTATTCTTTGGTGATTATTTTTATAACTGCAATTTTCATAATTTCCTTGGCATAAAGATCAAGGTTTTTCTCTATTTTGATTTGGTTGTGTACAATGTAAATGCTCGGGGAGGTGAGAAAAAAATGATGTTAACTTTAGCAAACCTTGGTGTTGGAACTTCAGCGACTAATGCAGCCGCATGGTCAGATAAAGGCGCGGGAATTGGCCACAGAGGAATGTTCATGGCAGGAGCCGACGGGTCGCTTTTTGTTCTCTGGGGATTATTTTGCTTAGTGACTTGGGTTTTGGTAATGGCGCTTTTGGTTGTTTTAATCCGCTATTTCTGGAAGTTGGGTGATAAGTTAAAGTAGTTGTCAAAATATGGACAAAAACACTCAGAGATATAAGCAGAGCTTCTCTACGAATAAAGTAATCCATTTTGAAATTGCCGTCAGTGATTTTGAACGGGCCAAAAAGTTTTATTCCAGTCTTTTTGACTGGAAGTTTCTCACTTGGGTAGAAGGCGAAACAGACTACGTTCTTATACAAACGGTTGGGACTGACGATAAGGGAATGCCCCAAGAGCCGGGCGCAATAAACGGCGGCATGTTTAAAAGGCCGTCAAAGCGCGCGGAAGGCGAAGGGGAAAATGCTTTTGTTTGCACGGTTGAGGTTGAGGATATTGATGAAACTCTGAAAAAAGTTGAAGATGCCGGCGGAAAAGTTATCATGCCAAAGAGGGAAGTCCCAGGTATTGGTTTTTCCGCCCGATGCTTTGATTTGGACGGCAACATCTTCGGTCTTCTACAGCCAGCAAGGTAAGCAAATCCTTTACCTCTCTGTGTTATAATATTGTTCTAACAAACGTAATTTGTTATATCGGCTAAAGCCTAATTTAGGCTGTTCTAACAAGGGGGTGAGTTTAATGTGATACAGAAAGTTATTAAAGTCGGCAACTCTGCCGCCGTTACCTTGCCAAAGGAGATACTCATGCAATCCAAGCTTTCTTCTGGAGATAAGGTTCATGTCACACTTGATGAGGTGACAGGCGTAATAATCGTTTCCGGTTCCGAAAACCCTTTCAAGGGCCTTTCTCCTGATATCGCTGCCTGGACCAAAAACTTCATTGCCAAAAACAGAGCTGCTTTGGAAGAGCTTGCAAATAAGTAAGCTATGAAAACGAAATTTGTGCCTCTGGAGGACGTTCTTGTTATCCACGAAATGGTGATAGAAGCGGCGGGCGGTAAGCAAGGTGTCCGGGATTTTTTGCTGTTTCATTCAGCGATACATCGTCCGCAGGCAAGTTTTGGCGGGCAAGACCTTTATCCGGGTATTTTTGATAAAGTTTCTGCCCTGACGCATTCTTTGCTTTTGAACCATCCGTTTTTGGATGGCAACAAAAGAACTGCTCTTGCAGTTTGCGAGAGATTTCTTTATATA
>MFBF01000018.1:0-4663 GCA_001774865.1 Candidatus Curtissbacteria bacterium RIFCSPHIGHO2_02_FULL_42_15 | reverse complement strand
AGGATAAACTTTTTAGCTCATGGATTCTTTTATTTCTTTTTGAATTTTGGGAGGGATTTGGTGGCAGCTGCAGTTTTGGTGATGCTCAATATGCCATTTTATTCTTTGCGCCAAAGTCGCATTTTTTGGCATTTTGTTTTTCTTATGCCACGCCCCGTTAATTTTCATCTTATAAGCTTTGAGGATTATTTCTTCCCGTATATATTGCCTGGTTTTGGATTAAAACGGAGTACATAAGGCAGTCTTCGGCTTTTTTGAGATCGTTTTTGCGTCCTAGAGTTTTTTCTATTTTGATAAGCAGTTTTCTAAGATAGCCGTCTTTTGTTTTCTTTGATTCATTTAGCCATTTTTTGGCTTCGAGGGAAAAACGTCCGGCATTTTTCTGTGATCCTTTTTGAATTGACTGGGTTATCCTTTTTAAGTCCATAGAAAGTGAAAGAAGGGTGATTTTATCCATTTAAAACAGGACTCCAAAAAAATATTTCATTAAATTTTCGAACTTTTTTCTCGTTTCAGGATCCTGTATTTCGTTTGAAAGATTTTTGTCGTTTGGCCTTATGTTTATCATTGAATTGTTGTCGATTGCGAGTGTCTTAAGGTCGATGCCACCGCCCCAAAGACCTTTTTGCTTGGAGCCATCTTTTAATAAAATTGCTTCATTTTCAAAATGTCTGTTTGCTCCGGCACAGCAGATTTTTTTATCTATGTCGATTACTGTTTTTATATAAGTTTCAAACTCCTCGGAAAGTTTCCCGATCTCCTCTTTGGTGTAAGGCTTTTTCTTTGTAATAATCACAAGCTAATGATATCAAATTTGCAGCACTTTGCCCTTCGGTTTTACTCTGGATAAACTTTTTAACTACAGTTTTTCTTTGATATACTTTCTCCATGAATCTTTCGGTTGGGATAGTTGGGACATAAACAGACATTCTGATCACAGGCTGATGCCATTTGAGTTAAAATTTAATCTGCCGAAATTGAGAAAAGATCGTATAATTTTCGGCAGAGATGAGTTTTGTAGAATTCTTTCGAGTAAAGTCCGGAAAATAAAATTGTCCAGGCAATAATTGACCGTTTTAATATTTTAAATGGTAAAGAGTAAAAGTTTTAAAAAAGCTGATCGTAAGGAAAGTTATATCCTTAAGCTTCTTCTGTTTACAATAATTTTAATCAGTTTTGGATCAAGATTTATCGGTCTTTCCAAAGTGCCTCAAGGTATGCACCGGGATGAGGTTTCCATTGGATATAATGCATTTTCTATTGCAAAAACTGCCAAGGACGAGTTTGGACGGCCGTTTCCCTTTATTTTTGAGTCTTTGGGGGATTTTAAGTTGCCAACAGTTATTTATACTGACGTACCTTTTATGGGCATTTTTGGGCTTTCGGATTTTTGGGTTAGATTTCCAACTGCTCTATTTGGAGCTCTTACACCCATTGCGCTGTTTTTCCTTTCAAAGGAGTTATTTGGGCCACGAATCGGATTTCTCAGTGCGATATCGCTTGCCATCTCGCCATGGCATGTACTTTTTTCGAGGGCGGCCAATGAAACTACGATTGCCACGTTTGTTGCTGTGGTTGCAACTTTTTTTCTTATAAAGCTAGTTAGTAAATGGACTAAAACGAGGCTCATTTTGTGTTTAGTGTTTTTTGTAATTGCTATTTTTACTTATAGGACTCAATTTATCTTTACTCCGCTAATTCTAACCTCTATTTCAGCCATTAACTTCTGCATAATCCTAAAGTGGAATTCGAAGCAGAAAGCAATGTCGTTTTTTGCCCTTGCGATTCTTGCTATGTCTTGGTTGTTTGTTGTCAATGCTACGGGGTCGACACGTGTGAAAGACGTAGGTTTACAGAATTCAGGGGAAATTATCGTTAACCTAAAGCAACAGATTTCTCAGGACTTGGATGAAAAACCAATTATTACAAGGATATTTCACAATAAAGCCATTGAGGCCGGAAAGCTTTTTACTAGAAACTACGTTGCCCACTTCGATTTTACATATTTATTTTTCACCGGCGATTTGAAGTCTACGCCTAATTCTACTCCGTATATGGGCCATTTACTCCTAATCGATTTACCATTTTTGATAATGGGACTGATAGGTATTTTATACATAACTGGTCGAAATCGCTTTTTCCCGCTTCTTTGGGTAGGAGCAGCGCCTGTCGCTTCTGCTTTCACGGTCGACACACCAAGTGCTATGAGAAATCTAATTTCTTCAGTTGGATTTGCGATGATCATTGGCATCGGAATTTCGCTTGTATTGGACAAGTTTGGCAAACGGTATTCTACCTCCGTCGTGCTTTTGATAATCGCTGTTTATTTGGCAAACTACGTTTATTTCTTACACCTTTTTGTTAACCACAAAAGAATGTTCAGTCCTTGGGAGCGGGATGCAGGAATGGAGGAGATGGTCCGCTTTGTTAATCGTGAAAGTGGGAAATATGAGAAAATAGTTTTTGGAAGTTATATGGATCTTTATGTATTCTTGCTCTATTTTGGTAAGGTAGATCCAGCATATATTCAAGCGAAAGAGATGGGTGTTAATTTCGTAGACCGTAAAATTGAAATTATCAATCTTATTGACCCAAAATATTACTGGATGAGCACGGCTTGCACTCTAAATGGAGACGAGGGTGATCTATATGTTTGTCCAAAACAAGCTATACCTATGAAAAATGTGGACTTTGTCGGACGTATTACTTTCCCGGATGGGTTACCCGCATTTAATTTCATCACATTTGACTATAGCAGTCCAGAAAAAACAATTGAATTGCCTAATCGAAATAATCTGTACAAGCCAGATCCAATGGAAAAAATTATTTTTACTCCTGCTTTGAACTAGGAGATAATTCACCCCCTTTCGATTTTACTCAGGATAAACGAGATAAGGTATCATTTTCTAGTAATTTGTTACACTGTCTCAGATGAATTTAAAAATAGGGATAGTTAGAACATAAATGAACATTCTGTGGCTGGCTATATCCCGTTTGAGATCAAATTCAGACTCCCAAAATTGAGAAAAGAGAGAATAATCATTGAGAGAGATACTCTCGGTAGGATTGTGACCAGTAGAGTACCTATTTAATTCGACGCTTCGATGTTACCTTTCTGAAACTTTGATATCATTACTAAAATGATAAATTTGAGGTTCAGACTATCTCCAATAAAGACAATTTTGCTGTTGGTTGGTGTTGGAATTATTGTTTATTTTAAAACGCTATTGAATGGATTCGTTTGGGATAATATCCCCCAAATAATTGACTATCAGGCGGTAAGGACTTTTAAACTTTTTGACATATTCACGTCCAGTGCAGCGTTTGTGGGCAGTGAGAATGTTATGAGTGTTTACTATAAACCAATAATGTATGTATTTTTTTCTTTTATTCACCTATTATTTAAAGAAAATCCCTTTGGTTATCATATCGTCCAGGTCAGTTTGCATATAGCAAACTCTATAATTTTATTTATACTTTTCCGGACCTTTTTTAAGTCTGAACTGGCTCTGATTCTTTCTCTGCTTTTTTTAGTCCATCCAATAAATTATGAATCGGTTGGCTATATTTCTGCATTACAAGATACTTTGTTTGTGTTTTTTGGATTGCTTGCTTTATTGATTTTGGTAAAAGATTCAAATGGTAAAGAATGGTCATTTAAGACTTATTTTCTGGTAGGTTTTACGTTGCTTTTATCTTTATTGTCGAAGGAGACAGGCTATCTTTTTGTGATTATTTGTTTTGTGTATTTGGCATTTTTTAATAAAGCAAGAATCAGTGTTTTTAACTTGACATTACTTGTTTCACAAGTATTTTATATTTTGTTCCGTTTAGTTTCGGTTCAAAACATTTATGCTTATTTAACACCATCGGCGATAATGCAATCTTCCTTCTTGAATAGATTAATTTCTACTCCTTCCATTCTTTTTTATTACATATTTACATTTATTTACCCTCAAAATTTATCAATTAATAATCATTGGGAAACTAATGGCATTTCCTTCAGCACTTTTTTCTTTCCCTTAATTGTACTAATTGCTCTGTTTATGATTTTCGTCTTTGAATTATGGACCCTCTTTAAGGGTAAAAGTAACTTTCTGAAGTCATTCATCTTTTTTTCTTTTTGGTTTTTCTTGGGTCTTTTTTTCCACAGTCAAATATTTTTTACAGCAGATATGACAGTTGCAGATAGATGGTTTTACTTTACTTTTGTAGGTCTACTAGGGATGCTTGGTGTCATTATAAGTCAATTTGAAAAAAGCAAAGTTTTTAATTTGTTGAAGAGTAATAAGATTGCAATTACGATTATTTTATTAATTTTACTGCCAGCATATTCGCTCCGCACAATTGTAAGAAGTTTTGATTGGAAGGATAAAGAAACGTTATACAGCCACGATCTTAACGTTTCAAAAGATAATTACTCATTAGAAAATATGTATGGGGCTATATTGTTGCAGAAAGGTGATCTTGAAAATGCAGCGGCGCACATTAAAAGATCAATTCAGTTAAATTCAAATTATGGCCCTCCATATACTAATTTAGGTTATTATTACGAGAAGAGGCAAGAGTATGAAAATTCTAAGCTCTACTATCGAAAGTCTATTGAAATCAGTAGTAATGATGATGATACCAAACCATTCGGGGCCCTTGCGCGAATAGAGCT
>MFBF01000017.1:9075-14147 GCA_001774865.1 Candidatus Curtissbacteria bacterium RIFCSPHIGHO2_02_FULL_42_15 | reverse complement strand
CATATGCGGGAGCCATAATAGGATCCACTTTAGGCACACTGCTTGTTCTCGGCTGTGCATTTGTCACCGGAGGAGCATGTGCTTTTTTGGCGCCAATAATTCCCGCAATGGGTTTTGCGGGTGCGGCAATCGGGGCGGTTGTTGGAGCATTCGTAGGAGCTGCAGTTGGGTATGTTGTTGGCAAATATATTGTCACCCCGATCCAAAGCGGATTCACCGAAGGCTGGGCCGTTGCCAAGGGAGGTTATAAGGTTGTCACAGGCGGGCCGGTTGAAGTCGGCGGAGGCGTCTTAAATACCGGCGCAGTTATTGTATCTGGAATAGGAAGCGCCATTACCGGTACGGCATCGGCTATTTGGGGAGGGATTACCAGTGCAGGCGGAACTATCTTGAGCGGGCTATCAAGCGGGCTTAATTTTGTTGTTGGGGGATTAACAAGTGTTGGCTTGCCGGCGAGCGCTGCCATGATTCCTGTAGTTGGAGGAATCGGTGTAATCACAGTCGGCAACTTACTTGTCGATACGATTACCAAACCTGCTGCTTGGTTTTCCTCCGAACAAGACGCTGTTATCGGTGGGACA
Source organism: Candidatus Curtissbacteria bacterium RIFCSPHIGHO2_02_FULL_42_15 (assembly GCA_001774865.1). Lineage (GTDB taxonomy): Bacteria > Patescibacteriota > Microgenomatia > Curtissbacterales > GWA2-41-24 > MFBF01. The sequence goes on along the minus strand of MFBF01000017.1, from coordinate 13,566 downwards.
GGAGACAATGAAATTTATACAATTTCCAAAACCGCAAGCGACGGGCATATTGAAAACAATGAAATACCTCGAGATCTCACCTATACAGTTAAATTAACCGCTAAAGCAGATCTTTCCAATATTTCTATAAATGACAAAATCGAAGTTTGGAGAGAAGGCGGCCAAGGTATTTTAATCAACAGGGACTCCGACTACAATCTGATCAATCCTCTCTGCGGCGGCCCCCCAGAACTTATTACAGCCGGTTCTGATTGGACGTGTCAATTTATAATTGCTGTTAATAGTGAGGTTAATTTTAAAGATTCGGTAATAACAAACACAGTTACGGTCACGGCAAGCCAGCAGGGGTCAGTACCGGTTACCGATACTGCGTTTTCTGTAACGACAGTCGGTAAACCGCCAGTCGGTTGTCCAAGCGGCTGGCCCACGGATCACGGTGTTGTTACTAATGGACCGAAGGGGAGTGATATCCATAAAATTGAATACAGCCAAGGGTGGGCGGCAATTGATATAGCCCAACCACTCGGAACACCAACGAAAGCAACTTTCTCGGGTAAAGCGATGGTAGTTATCGATGATCAGGATGGTGGAGGTTTTGGGACACATGTGATTCTTGAGGCTGATTGCAATGGTAAACGTTTCCAGGCAATGTGGACACATTTAAAATTGCATAGCATTAACCCGAATATTAAAGTTGGCAGTATTGTAAATGCTGGGGACATCATTGGTGAAATAGACGATACGGGCCTCTCTGACGGGGACCACATCCACTATGCGTTTAATGGTCTTGAAATGGAACCGCCAAATATTCCTAAAGCCCTAGGTTCAATAGATTGTTACGGCTCTGGCGCGTGTAATGTCAGTTGGTAAAAAATGTCTGATTTAACTCACATTTCCCAAACTATCAAAAAGATTGGCCCGCCAATTATCATTTTTTTGATAATTGTCATATTGATCGGGATTACAATATTTCGACTGACCAGAAAATCGGAAACGAGGCTGGGCCCCATCAGCCCTCCATTAATTACGCAAAATCCGGAACAAAAACAGCCGAGAAATTTCGACTTTTCCGCAGCTCGAATTGAAGAGATTCCAAAAACACTACCGGTTTACTCCATCGCACCATATAATATTACGGAAACAGCAGCCATTACCTTAGCGTCCAGTCTCGGCTTTCAAGGTAACCCTACTTCTACTAAGGATAGCGCCTCAAATGGGGAAGAATTTAATTGGAGTGTAAGTGATCGTTCATTGACTGTTGGCCAAACCAATCTTGAATACCGCAATAAAGAGTATCGAAAGCGGCTCTCGCTTCCATTCGAAGCTCTTTCACAGGAAGAACTTAAAAATGAAGCTGTCTCCTTTATGGGCAAAATTACCCTTTTGGGGCAAGACATAGAACTTAAAAATACCAAATACCAAATTATTCTCGGTAACGACAGAGCCCCTGTTGCCAATTTTGAAGATGCACAAATTGTTGAATTTTCATTTGACAAAAAAGTGGCCAATATCCCTCTAATTGATAATTACCCAGGGTCCGGCTTTACTAAATTAAGAGTCTTCAAAGACGGCCAGGTAATTTATCTGTTCTCTCAGTTTTTTGAAAAATTTTCGGAATCAGGGTTTTATAAACTGAAAACTGCTGATGAATCCATAGAAGAAATTCGAAGAGGCCAGGGGAAAGTAGTGCGGGCACAAGTACTTAGTGACAAAGGTGTCCCGAAAAACATTTATGAGCATCCGGAAAATATTGATAATGCCAAGATTGAGAAAGTCTCTTTAGCCTATTTTTTGCCCAATGATTTAAAGGAGGCCGTTCAGCCGATATTTGTCTTTGAGGGGGGTTTCAAGACCAACCAAAATGAAAACGGGGAAGTAGTAATTTATCTGCCCGCGATTAAACAGAATAAATAACTAGCGCACTCTGAATACCAGCTTCTTAACAATCTCTTTGCCGAAAGCCCCATTGATGGCGCTTTTGAGGCCCTCAGAGCGCATCTTAAGCTCGACTGCGACGAGTGTGGGGGCAAGAATAGTAAGCTGGCCGTTTCTGAATGATTTGACCTTGATTTGGGCGATTGCTTCTTTTGGAAGATCTTCGAAGCCCTTGGTGATTTGCTCCTCTGCTACTCTTTTAACCTGAAGAGCCAGAATCGCATCCTGGGATTTGGGGCTCAAACGCAAGTTGCCGATTAATGAGCCGATGGGCCTGAACATCTCCTTAAAGAATACAATTGACAACTGACCTCTGACAACTGACAGTTAAGTGTTAAATGTTAACTGTTAATTGTTCGGTTACGACTGTAACCGAACCGGCATGATGATATGGAATGAGGGATCTTTGGATTCGGTGCTTTTCAAGCGCGCCGGTGTCAGGCTTTCGCCCATTTCAAAAAGGACATCCTCACCTTCAATTGCGCTCAAAGCCTCTAGCAAATATCTGAAGTTAAAAGCAATTTCTCCACCCGGCCCTTCAATTCGCGCCTCGGTTGTAATTTCGTTTGACCCGACCTGGCTGGTATTGGCAAAAATTGTAAGCTGACCCTCTTTAAGATTAAGTTTGACAATGTTGCCTGCGTCACGGGCAAAGATCGATGCAATCCTAAGCTGCTTCACAAAATCGGCCTTCTGGATTTTTGCTTTTGTCCCAAATGCCGAGGGAATTATTTTTTGCCATCCCGGGTATTCTCCCTCAATAGTCCTGGTAGTAAACTCAATGCCGCCGATTTTAAATTCGACCTGATTCAGCTGGCTGGCAACTAAAATGGTCAGTTGTTCACCTTCCGCACTTTCTGTTTCTGTAATAATTTTGGCCAGCTCCGAAAGGGCACTGGCCGGGATTATCAGCTTGAATACCTGGGCTGATTTGGCATCTACAATCTGCGAAAAGCTTAATCTGTAACCGTCGGTTGCTACCATCAAAAACCCCCTTTTCTCAAGTTCACAAAGAACACCTGTTAATGCCGGTCTGCTTTCGTCTTGGGATGCACAGTATTCCACTTTCTGGACATTTTTGGAAAAATCGCGGGCTTTTATTTTCAATTCCTTGCCTGAAGCGATTTTGGGGATTGCCGGGAATTCATCGGCCGCCATGGTTGCAAGTCTCGCGCTGTATCCTTTGGTTGAAAGCAAAACTTCCTCCCCAAGTTTTTCCACTGTAATTTCCCCTTCGGGCAATTGAGGCACAAATTCAAAGAGGGTTCTGCCGGGCAGGGTCGTTTTGCCTTCTTTTTCGGCTATACAGGGTATTGCTATTTTTATAGCCGTTTCAAGATTGGTCGACGTCACCTCCAGATTGTTTTTGGAACAATTCACCAAGATGTTGGAAAGAATCGGCAAATTGCTTTTGGCGCCCGTTGACCGGCTGCATGCGGAAAGTGCTTTTGCTAAATCCTCTTGGGAGACTCTGAACTTCATAATTTCTTTGTAGGCAGGTTTGTTAAACAGCGGGCGGGAGTTTCTTTATACTACACCTTACTGCCTATAATGCCTAGTCTTTCAACATACTGGGATAATACCAATCTATTATTATAAAAATAAGTAGTATTTACAGTAACGGTGTTGAAAGTGGAAAACTTGAGATACCCGCTCGAGTTAACGGAAAGGGTTAACAAATTAGTTAGTGGGGATTGTGGAAAAGTAAAAAGATTTTGTGGATAAAGGGTCATTTAATGTTCAAAAAGCAGACCTGATTCTTAGGATTTCGTCTTTTAATCTCCGGTCTGTATCTATTTGCTTCTCAAGCTTTTCGACAGAATGGATGACTGTCGAATGGTCGCGGCCGCCGACAAGTACGCCTATCCTTACAAGCGGCAAGCCCAAATCTTTTCTAAGAAGGTAGATTAAAATCTGTCTTGCCAGAACTATATCTGCCTTTCTAGATGGGCCTGCAAGGTCAGAAGCTGGTATTTTAAAGTGTTCACAAACCGCTCGGGCAACATTTTCCGGCAAAATCGCCTCTTTGGAATTTGCAAAATTTGAAGAGACCTTTTTAACATCATCAAGCGAAATTTTCCCCCCCGAAAGTCTGGAAAGGGAAAGCGCCGAAATTAAAAGCCCTTCAAGTTCCCTGGCACCGCCAGGGCAAGATTCGGCTATAAACTGGGAGATTTCCTCAGGAAGCGAAACACCGCGGGCCTGACACTTAACCTCTATCATTGCCTTGCGCATTTCTATATCCGGTAGCCCTATATCAACACACATCCCACCCAGAAAGCGGCTTATTAACCTTTCTTTGATTTTCCCCAAACCGGAAGGGTGTTTATCGGAAACCAAAACAATCTGTTTTTTTAAAAGACTTAACTCGTTGAAAGTGTAGAAAAATTCATCCTGCGTGCTTTCTTTGCCGGCAAGAAACTGAATGTCGTCGATCAAGAGAAGGTCTGCAGTACGGTATTTATTGCGAAACTGAGTTTGGGTTTTTTCCTTTAGCGACTCAATATATTCGTTGGTGAATTTTTCCGATGAGGAATAGATAATTTTTGCATCCGC
>MFBF01000017.1:0-9028 GCA_001774865.1 Candidatus Curtissbacteria bacterium RIFCSPHIGHO2_02_FULL_42_15 | reverse complement strand
AAGTTGTAATCGGGGTTTAAAATCTCCGGCTTTGGGCCATTGGCATAATATGCCTGGGGGATACCCGAGAAAATAGGTTCCGCTTTCGGTTTTTTGTCATCAAGTTTGGGAGCGACCACAAAAATTATCTCGAGGCGTCGCGTGCCGTTTTTATATTCGCTCGCAGAACGCTGTGGATTCACAGTCTGCGGATGAATGCGAGAGAGCGAATACATACTGCCGAGTTCTGGAGTATCTGCTCGCTCATGTAAACTTAAAGAGGAATACCGAGACCTTTCAGGCCTCGGAAGTTTATCAATTATTTTTTTAATGACCGGTTTGTATCTTGCTTCGACCTGCTCTTTTAAAAAGCTGTTTTTTAAGGCGACAATAAGCGTCGGATTTTCGGTATCTTCTTTAAAGTCCAGAACGTATGAACCTGAAAACCAGGTTTTAAACGTGGAGTGGGAGACTTGGGATCTCACACCGGAAAGAATATTGTTCCAGATTTTTTTACCTTCCATAGGACTTACAATACTTTCAAATAGGATTTGGGGCAGCTAGAAAATTAAAATGCAGGCTTTTGCAGGGTCCACGATTGTAAAAATGTAAAGATGAGGTTTTTAAAAAAGTGGCCAAAATTTATAATTGCAGAACTTTTCAACAGATGTCAATCCCCAAAAAAGTTTTGTGGATAAGTTGCTATCTTCTACTTGATATTGTCTAATTTTTACTGTAACCTATTTGGAATTGAGGTCTGCGACTAAGGAGCATCATGCCAAAGAGAACATATCAGCCCAAAAAAAGAAAAAGAGCAAGAACTCACGGTTTTCGGAAAAGAATGCAAACGACGGACGGTAGGCAAGTTCTAAAAAGAAGAAGAGCCAGGGGAAGAAAAAAGCTCACGGTTTAATGCTGCCCTCAAGAAACAGAGCACCAAGAACTCTTTTTACAAAGCTTCGGGCAAGAGGCGCAAGCGCAAAGAAACTAGAAGGAGCGGAATTTGAGATTTTTTTTGGAAAAGGCGGTTCTCCTTTAAAAGTTGGGATTGCGGTTGGCAAAAGAATAGCCAAGAAGGCAGTTTCCAGAAACAGGATTAAGAGGATTGTTGCAGAGTCGCTAAAAGATGAAATTGATAAAATCGGCGGAGAACTGTTGATAGTTGTTAAAAAGGACATATCAGGTTTAAAAACAGGCCAGGTTAAGAAAAAGCTCCTTGGGATGCTTCAAAAATTAAATGATTAAGGTTGTGAATTTTTTATTCCGAGCGAGCAAAAACCATGGATTCCAGGTTGTGGATAAGCAAGATCCCGCGAAGCGAAGGAAGAGAAAACCACGGCCTTCAGGCATTGGGAATCTATTTGTTATCTACAGATTGGTTTTTGGGACAAGCAACGCTGCCTGCCGCTATAGGCCGACATGCTCGGCATATGCCCAGGAAGCCTTTGAAAAACACGGACTTTTAAAAGGCGGTATTTTAACATTCGGACGGTTTTTGTCCTGCCACCCGTTTTCAAAAAGGCCACTTTTTGATCCAGTGCCTGAATTCAAAAGAAAAAGCTATGAATCCGTTTGACACTTTTTTAATAAACCCCATTCTCAATCTCTTGCTGATTTTTTTGAAGATCTTCCAGACTTTGGGTATTCCGCAGGCTCTGGGCCTTTCTATTATTTTATTGACTGCAGTTGTCCGTTTGGCGATTTGGCCCTTAACCTCAACACAGCTTAAGAGCAGTCAGAAAATGGCTGCTTTAAAGCCCCATATAGACAGAATTAAAGACGAGCACGGCCACGACAAGACCAGGCATCAGCAGGAACTCGCTAAGCTTTATAAGGAACACGGTGTTAATCCCCTTGCCGGCTGCCTGCCATTACTTCTGCAGCTGCCGGTTTTCTTTGCGCTTTACCAGGTTCTTTTTAAGGTTGTGGATTTCGGAAGGGCGGATTTTTTGACAAATATTAACAGCAAAATTTACTTTCCCGTGTTCCACCTTGACAAGGTGCCTGATACCAAATTTTTGATTTTTGATCTCTCGTCAAAGCCGAATCAATGGCAGTCGGTCGGGGTTTTGATACTTCTAATTCCGGTAATTACAGGTGTTTTGCAGTTTATCCAATCAAAAATGCTTGCACCGCAGGCTGCGCCTGCTAAAGTTCAAAAAAAGGAAACCGAATCAGGCGATAAGAAGGATTCAATGGAGGAAAGCCTTGCGTCTGTCCAGTCGCAAATGATTCTGATTATGCCTGCAATGATCGCCTTTTTTTCCTATGGTTTTCCGGTCGGCCTTTCTCTTTACTGGAATACATTCACAATAGTCGGCATTATTCAGCAATATATGATCACGGGCCCTGGTGCCTTTGGTAAATATCTTCCCAAAAAATGGCAAAAGCAAAGCTTGACGAAAACTTAGTTGCGGAATCTATCCGCGAAATAATTGAAAAACTTCAGGTCCCGGCGACGATTGAAGTTTCCCGACAGGACAGCATCTTTTTTGTTGATATCGATTCAGAAGACTCATCGCTTTTGATTGGCAAACACGGGGTGAATTTGGAAAGTCTGCAGTTCATTTTGGCTGTGCGTCTAAAAACGTTAACAGGTGATGACGATTTTGAAATTTATGTCGATGTCGGCAACTGGCGCAGGAGGAAAGAGGAAAAGTTAAAACAAATGGCGCTTGATGCGGCGCAGAGGGTGGAAACCGACAATGAACCTCAGGCGATTTACAATCTTACAAACAGCGAACGCCGGGTGGTCCACGTGGCTTTGGCAGAGCACCCTGCAGTCGAAACAATTTCCGAAGGCGAGGGCGAAAACAGGCACATCATCGTAAAGCCCAGAAATTAGGCACAAGTGAAGGCTTCGGATCTACTTTTTTTGACAGTACTTCTTTCCTTGCCTGTTCAGCTGAACAAATTCTTCTGGCCTCAGTTTTCGTTTGTGTTTGGCATCCCTCAGGACCTTTTGGCAATATCTGTCTATCTGTCGGATGTTTTGATATTATTTTATATTCTTGTTTTTGCAGCGGAATTCATATTTAAAAAGGGTGCCAAAGACAGGTTAGCGGATTTCTACAAACGGCAGAAAATTTTCATATTGGCGGCAATTGCCTTCAATTTATATCTTTTTGTGAACGCACTTTTTATCTCCGACAGACCCATTTTGTCTCTTTGGTTTTCTTCGAAGGTTTTTGAATTTTCCCTGTTGGCAACTTTTGCCCAATTTACTCTTTCCAAAAATAAAGTATTTAAATTGAGTTTTACGGTTTTGGCAATATCCATATTCTGGCAGTCGTGTTTAATTTTTTTACAACTTATTTTTCAGAGGTCTTTGGGACTCTGGTTTTTGGGAGAGCGAAGCTTTAGCGCAGACACGCCTTCGATTGCCCATGTTTATATCTTCGGGAAACAACTGCTTCGGCCCTACGGTACCTTTCCCCATCCTAACGTTGCAGCCGCCTTTTTTGCCGTCGGTTTTATTATTTTGTCTGCTCGAAAAGGATCAAAAATCACCAAATTAAATATTTTCGCCTCTGCGCTTTCTTTGCTGTCGGTTTTTTTAACCTTTTCCAAAGGCGCCGCAGCTGCGATTTTGGCAGGCTTGGTGTTTATTTGTAAAAAACCTTTTTATTTGACACTTGTGTTGTTGCTGTCGGTTTTTTCGGCCTTTATTTTTTTCAAAAACTTACCGGAGGGTCAGGTTGTCTCCATCGCCGAGAGGCTCATCCTTTCGCAGGCTGCAGTTGAGCTTATTTTTAAAAATCCGCTTTTTGGAGTCGGCTCGGCAAATTTCCTGCATGCACTATCGGCATTCAACTTGTTTTCAATTGCCGATGTCAGACTCCTTGCACCCGTGCATAATGTTTTCCTTTTAATTTTTGCAGAAGAGGGGCTAATTGGACTATTTTTGTTTTTGTTCTTGCTTTGGGCGGCATTGAAAAACATCTCCGCAAGATGGCAGTTTGCTTTGGCTTTTGCACTGATTGTCTTTTTAACGGTTGATCATTTTCTCTGGACTCTTCAGCAGGGCCGTTTCCTTTTCTGGCTTTCTTTGGCCTACATTTTGCGTTTTTCAAAAGGTCATATTGCCTGATATATTACAGAAGCATGATCAGACGAGTCTTCTATAATGCCGGGGCTCAAATTTTAGGGAAGGGTTTTACGGCTGGAACAACCTTGGTTGTGACCCTTTTGGTGGGCCGTTCCCTGGGGCCCGCCGGTTTTGGGGATTTTACCAAAATTTTTGTGTTCGTTGGTTATTTCTATACTTTTGCCGATTTTGGCCTGAACAGTATCTATATTGCCCAATCGACATTGAAAAATGAGACAGGGCTTTTTAAAGTGTTAGTTTCTCTAAGGTTTGTGATGGCCTTGGTTTTTGTGGCTTTGGCACTTTTGGTTGGATTTTTCCTTCCTTACAATGCTGTAGAAAATACCGGTTTTAGTCCTCTTGTCAAAATCGGAATTGCCGTGGCGTCTGTGACAATTTTGACCCAGGCACTTTATACGAGCGCCAATTCCCTTTTCCAGAAAAAGTTGAGGTATGATCTTTCAACTGTCGCAGCCACCTCAGGCGTAATTGCCATCCTTCTTACTGTTTTTTTAGCCAGCGCGAAAGGAGCATCGGTTATCCGGTTTGCCCAAGCTTATGTTTTCGGCGGTATTGTGACGGTTTTTGTGGCCTATTTGATTATATATAAAAGATGGCAAATTCTTGTTTTTCCGAAAATAGACAGGGTTGCCTTTTTAAATTATCTTTCCAAATCATGGCCGGTTGGTCTTGCTCTTATTTTAAATCTGCTTTACTTCAGGGCCGATGTTTTGATCCTTGCCTGGGTCCGCCAGCCCCAGGAGGTTGGCATTTACGGTCTTGCCTATCAATTCTTTGAAGCTTCTTTGGCCGTGCCTATCTTTTTTGTCAACGCCATTTATCCTTATCTTGCCACAGTTTACAAACAAAATATCGGCAAGTTTTACAAAAACTTTAAATTCTGGGTTTTGGTGCTTTTGGCACTCTCTGTTATAGTTTCAGTCTTTCTAATTTTGGTGTCGTTTCTGATTCCTTTTCTCTACGACATGCGGTTTGTCGCATCTCAAGCGCCTTTGGTAATTTTGGCCTCAGGTATCCCGTTTTTCTTTCTTTCTGCGCTCTTGTGGCATATTTTGATAATTTATGACAGGCAGAAAAGTTTGGCTTTAGTGTATGGTGCGGGTTTCATATTCAACCTTACGGCAAACCTGATTTTTATTCCCAAATTCGGCTACATCGCCGCCGCCGCAAACACGGTAATCTCCGAAGCATTCATTTTATTGCTTTTGGCTGTTATTGTTGTAGCAGTACCGAAATTAAAGACTGCAAACCTATTATGATTGACGTATTCTGTGACGGCGGCGCAAGAGGCAACCCGGGTCCGGCAGCTTGGGGATTTGTCATAAAAGTCGGCGGGCGGACTACAAAAGAAGACTGCGGCTATATCGGAATTGCAACCAACAATTTCGCTGAGTATACTGCACTTGTTAAGGCGCTTTCCTATCTTAGGGAAAATTTTGGAGGCGAAACGGCAAAAGTCTACCTTGACTCTAAACTTGCGGTTTCGCAGCTTTCAGGTGAATACAAGATCAAGAACTTAACAATCGCAAGATTGGTTCGAGTTGTAAGAGAGATTGAAAAAGGTTTAGGGAATATTGTTTATAATCACATCCCAAGGGAGAGAAACAAAGAAGCAGACAGATTGGTTAACATTGCTTTAAATAAAAATATCTATGGAGCTTAAGGACTACTGGCAAATACTTAAAAAAAACCTGGCATTTATTGTTTTTTTGGCGCTTCTTGGTGCCTTATTCGCATATCTTTTAACTTCAAATTTTTCCGGCGGGCAAAGGGTGCAAAAGCATTATTTGCTGATTGAGGAACAAGCCGCAGGCGAAGGATTTGAAAGTCCGGTAATTTTTAAGGAGTCTGTTGATCTGACGGATACTGCCGTTTCGATTTTGCAGACTTCTGATTTCAAAAAAGAAATACTTAAAAATCAGGAGAATTTGATTGTTAAAAAAGAAGCAAGGCAGGTTTTGAATTTACAGGCAGAGGCAAGCGAACGAGAAAGGGCCTTCGAAATCATAAAGACAGCCGCTGAAAATTTTAACGGGATGACAGCTAGTCTTTTCGGCCAAAACGAAAAAATCAAACTTACCGAGATTGGCGAATCTTTCGAATCATTACGACCGGCTTTTGACAAAAAGATTACGACTGCCTTCGGCTTTTTGCTTGGGGCGGCATTTGCAATATTCGCAGTCGGCCTAAAGACCTATTTTAAATTGTAGATGGACCATCCTGCCCCCAACGCGGATTCAAAAAACCAAATATTGGTAACCGATACCGATACTTACCTTGGTTCTGCGATTGCCAAATCTTTCCTATTTGCCGATTTTAGCGTTTGGGGCGTAGGTAACTCTTCGCTTACCACAGACCTTCTTTCCAAAAAAGAGTTTACGCTTCTTGAGGTTGATTTTTCCCAGCCCCTGCCTTCATATTTGCCCAAATTCGCAAGCGTTTTTTTCCTGGGTTTTTTAAAAGACCGCAATTTCGCAACTTTAGGGGATACTAACTTTTCCCCCCAAATTCGGAATTTACTGGCCAATAGTTCTGAGGAGCAAAAGGTATTTGTTTTGCTTCCGATCTTTGCAGATGCTGAGCTTTTGAGAAAAAAGATTGAAGCGCATAACCTCCACCAAGATACCGATTTTATCTTAATCGGTGACGTCTATGGCTCGGGTATGCCTCTTGCCGATCACAACCGTCATCTTCACAATAATTTACTTTCCGATTTAATCTGGCAGGCGGCAAAAGACGACAAAATTATCCTAAAAAACGAGGGTCTTGATTTGATTTATCCCACGTTTCTTGCGGATGCGACCTTCGCAATCAGCAGACTGGCGCTTGCAAAAAGCGAAAAAAAGATCCACTTTGTAATTTCTGACGAGCCAAAAACTGCGCTTACGGTTTCCTATGCGATTCAGCACGCACTGACTATGACCTTAGGCAAAAATGTTGAACTTTTTTTTGAGGGTCCTGAACCAGTTGAAAAACCACAGGTACAAAAGGCCGTCGAAATTGCCAATCTCGAGTTTGAGCCAAAGCAAAATTTGGAAGAGGGCCTGAGAACAACCTTTGCGGATTTGGATAAAAGGGGGCTGGTTGTTGCGGCAAAACCCCGATCTTATGAAGGCGATAGCCACAAACAAAAGCCGGAATTGCTAAAGACCGATTTAGTCTCCCCCAAAATTGATTACAAAAAAGGCCAGAGGACTGATTTTTTCATTTTCAAGATTTTTAAATTTATGCCCAAAGGCCGTTTAAAGTCAGCTCTGATTTTACTTGCGGCTTTTTTCGTTTTAACCTTTGGCAAAACGGCGCTGGATATCTACGTGGGCATTTCAAGTCTTAAGTCGGCCAGACATGAAGTGCTTTTAGGTAATTTTTCAAAATCAGCTGATCTTGCAGAAAGCTCGAAGGGACATTTTTCAGCATCTAGTTCCCAAGCAAAAGTTTTGACTTATCCAGTAAAGTTCATTTTGCCCCAGAAAACCCAGGGGCTGATTCTTGCTCTTTCTGGTGCCTCTTTCGGGGCGGATGCTTTATCTGCGTTTGCAAAGGGGTCGGGCGAGCTTGCGGGTGATCTTAAGAAAATAACCTCCAAAGATTCTAAGGCCGAGAATCTGGATTTTGAGGGGGCATCGGCAAGCTTTAGCCGTGCCCACTTTAATGCATCAAGGGCCGCGGCATTTTTGGAGGAGGCGCAAAAAGCGGGACTTCCTTCCGGTCCAATCACAAAAGCCAGGGAGTCTTTTGAACTTTTGGATAGCCTTTCCAAATCATCAATGGAAATTGTGAATTTGACTTTGGATTTTACGGGCCGCGGCAGTGCAAAAACTTATCTTGTACTTTTCCAAAACAACACGGAACTTAGGCCCGGCGGCGGCTTCATCGGCAATATCGGACTTCTAAAGTTTGAAGAAGGAAAACTTAAGGAGATCACGGTCGAGGATGTTTATACTGCTGACGGACAGTTAAAAGAAAAAATCGAACCCCCTAAACAGCTGGCACAGCTTCTGACAGTCGACAATTTTTATCTTCGGGATTCAAACTGGAGCGGGGATTTTGAGGCAAATGCAAATCTTGCGCGTGATTTTCTTAAAAAAGAAACAGGGCAGGATGTTGACGGAGTGATTGCCGTAGACTTGACCTTTGTTGCGAATCTGTTAAAGGCCACAGGTCCTTTAAAACTTGCGGATTATAACGAGGAAATTACGGCAGACAACCTTTTTGAAAAAGGGGAATATTATAGTGAAGTTAATTTTTTCCCGGGTTCAACCCAGAAGCGGGATTTTTTTGGTGCTTTAACGCGGGCTCTGATTTCCAAAATGTTGGCAGACATCGCCCAGATAGGAGAAGTCAGTAAAACTTCGGGTGACAGTCATTTTGTGGAGGTTGCTGCTGTTATCAAAGAAGCTTTGGCCAGAAAGCACGTCATGATGACATTTGAAGATGCGAATCTTTCTGCCTTTGCCAAGGCCAAAGGCTGGGATCACCCTCTGCCGCCTGCCAATTTTGATCCGTCTGCCGATCTTGGCGAAACGCGGGATTTCTTGGCGCTTTTGGAAGCAAATCTTGGGGCAAATAAGGTTAACAGAGTAATTGAAAGAAAAGTTGGCTATGAGGTCAATGTCGGCCGGGACGGGGATCTGGTCGCCACACTTACGATTGACTACACCAACAACAGCCAGGCCGAAACTTGGCCGGTCGGCAAATACGTTAATTATTTAAGGGTCTATGTGCCTCAAGATGCCGAGCTTTTGGAATATAAAAATGCCGATCAGAAAATCGAAGATGTTGAAACTGTCGCCGGCGAAAAGCTCACAACATTCGGAATGATTGTGGAGGTGCCGATTAAATCCACGCGCCAGGTTGTCCTTTCATACAGCATTCCTAAAAAGATAGATTTGGAAAAGTTGCCAACCTATCATCTATACGCTCAAAAACAGGCAGGTACTG
>MFBF01000016.1:9005-9099 GCA_001774865.1 Candidatus Curtissbacteria bacterium RIFCSPHIGHO2_02_FULL_42_15 | reverse complement strand
ATCTCCGCCTCGTCGTGAATTCCGCCCAAAGATACCCTAATGAACTTGCGGTTTAAGGCACGAGCTATTGATTTGCCGATTGAGGTTTTACCAA
>MFBF01000016.1:0-8983 GCA_001774865.1 Candidatus Curtissbacteria bacterium RIFCSPHIGHO2_02_FULL_42_15 | reverse complement strand
AAGAATCGGGCCTTTGATTTTTCCAACAAGCTTATGAACAGCCAGGTATTCCAAAATTCTTTCCTTTACCTTGGGCAGACCGTAGTGGTCTTCATCTAAAACTTTGGCAGCGTATTCTACATCGGAGTTGCTCTTTTCGCGAACAACCCAGGGGACATCAACCAGCCACTCAAGATAAGTTCTGATGTACGATGACTCCGGGTTATACGAAGACATCTTCGCAAGCCTTGCCAATTCCCTTTCGGCTTTCTGTCTGACATCTTCCGGCATCTGGGCGTTTTTGATCTTTTTCTTAAATTCAAAAATCTCCCGGCTTTCATCATCTTCTCCAAGCTCTTTTTCGATGGATTTCATTTTCTCCCGCAAAATCGCCTCTTTGGTAACCTTGCCAACCCTTTCCTGCGTGTCGGTATCGATTTTTGAAGAAATTTCCAGGATTCTGATTTCGCGCGTCAAAAGTTCCGAAAGTCGCGCGAGCCTTGTTTTGGTGTCAACCATTTCCAGAATCTGCTGCTTGTCCTGTGTTTTAAGGTCAATTGAAGCGGTGATGATGTTAACAAGCTGGTTAGGGTCATCGGTTGAGAAAATGTGAATTGATGATTCCAAAGTCAAAATGCCGCCTAATTCCCCGTACTTTTTAATTTTGGCAAGGATATTGCGAAACAGCGCTTCGGTTTCTTCGGTTTTTTGGGAAATTTCCGGAATTTCCTCAACTTTTACGGCCAGATACGGTTCAATCTGGCTAAATTCCTTAAGATAAACACGCATCAGGCCTTCTACCGCCAGGTTGTATTCGTTGTCCACTTTCCATAATCTTCTTATTAGGCCGACCGTGCCGACAGAATAAATATCATTAGGCGCCGGGGTTTCGACTCTGGGATTTTTCTGGGAAACAAAAACTGCCAGTCTATCCGAAGCCCACGAACTGTCAAGGCCTAGCTTTACTTTCGGCCGGCCGACTGTAATTGGAATCATCGACGAAGGAAAAACGACAGTATCGCGAAGAGGAACTATCGGAAGCTCGCTTTTTAAACTTGGTTTTTGCTGATCTAAAAATATAGCCATTTAATCACCCCTAATCGCCTTTGGCGATTTGGGGACCCCAAAAAAGAATCAGGACACTTCTATACTATTCTACCAGTATTATACTGCCTTTGTTTTAATACTTTGAATTAGCAGTTAAGATATCACGAGTGCTAACGGTTGTCAAGCCCTGCTTTTCGATCTTAAAAAAAAGAGTCCCGCTCCGCAAATAAATGCCGCAAGTGAAAATATGTAGGCAATTTTTATGTCGTCCACTACCCAGGTATCAATCCGCCAGAACTCGGAAATCGTGCGCGCGACCGAGTAGAAAATTAAGTAAAGTGCAAAAATCTGTCCTTTGATCTTTACTTTGCCGGCAAGATAAAGAAGCAATATAAAAAAAATAAGATTTAGAATCGCCTCGTAAAAAAAAGTCGGGTGGAAACGAGGGTGCAAGAGATATTGAGCGGGGCGGTTTTCCGGATCAATCGGCACTCCCCAAGGCAGATTTGTGGGAGGGCCAAAACCCTCCTGATTTATATAATTTCCAAATCTGCCGATTGCCTGGCCTAAAATGACAGACGGCGCGGCCAAATCAAGACTGTTTGACAAATCAAGCTTTTTAAGCTTAACTACTATCAAAAATCCCAGAATCATTCCCAAAATTCCTCCCCAAATTCCCAGCCCCCCGTTTTGAATTTTGATAATATCTGCCAAATTCCTGCCGTAATAACTCCACAAATCCAAAACATGGTAGAGACGCGCTCCTGCAATTGACAGAACGAGCGGGATCAAAAGAATAGGATCATCAAAAATTTTTTGAGGAATTTCGTAGATTCTGGCTCTGTTTTTAGCCAGATACCAACCGGCAAAAATCGCAAAAACAATAATTAAACCATAAAAATGAATTGAGAAGGGCCCGATTTCAATGCTTCTTGGAATCATGTCTTTTCAAAAAGTAAAAAGACACAAGAAAAAGGCCGGCAGAGATTACCAATGTCTGAATTGCAACTCTATTTGCAAAATTCACGAAAAATTGCTGGGGGAAAAGCTTAATAAGGTTTGCACTTTCGGGCAATTGCCAAAGGTCATTGTCAAATGTAAGATAATGAAACTTTAAAAAAATCCAGTCAAAGTTGAAAAGCGCCGAAAGCCAAAGAAAAATTATCGCACAAACCGTAATTGCCGAAGCGCCAAGAACAGTCTTGGCAAACTCTTTCTCATCTTTTTTTAAAATCAGAATTAAAAGGCCCACCAAAACCAAACCAACAAATAAAATTGAAGCGGCCTGATTGAAGGTTATTATTTTTTTAACATCCGCAAGATGCAGTCTTTCCCTCTCTCCGAAGAAATCGCTGTCTAATTCCTTGCCGCAGCATAAATAACCGATTAGCTTCTCAGATTGATCGTCAACATTCCCTTTGGAGCCAAAAGTTTCATATACATTAAGTTTTTCAAATTGACTTTTATAGAATCCGTGGTTAAAGATCAAAAAATTAAAATTGATAAGAATAAGAGCCGGCGCAAAAAAAATAAAAAAAAGATAGGAAATCGCCTTCATAGATCAATTCTATCACTTAAGACCGTTGTTCCATTACAATTGAATTATGAGGCTTTATGGTTTTGTCTCTTTCTTTTTGATTATTTCGGCAATTATAGTCGGCTTAGTACTTTACGGATTCATAAACTGGCAAAAAAGCGGTAATTTTTTCGGATTTTCGCCTTACAAAGAAGTCAGACTTGTCGATCTTTTGGCCTTCGGTAATCTTTTTGACGGTAAAAAAGTATGCACGGAAGGGGTTTATGTTAAAACGCCTGATCTGGAAATTCTCAAAGTCAGTATGGAAGAGGATAGATTCACCAGATCCACATGGATTAATAACCAATCCGGCAAAGATATTATCTTTACCGGTTCTGCCGCTTCCTCCAAATACGTCTGGGCAAGACTTTGCGGGTCATTTGAATCGCACAGGGGCGGCGAATTTGGACAGCCTTCTGTCTGGAACCACCAGTTAACAGTTGAAAAATTCCAGACTTTCGGCGAAGACAAAAGACTGGAGAAAAACCTCTGAAAATCTTGATTGTCTTCAAGTTTTCATTTAAGATTTCATAATATGGGCAAGGAGGGGGAGCAACAATTTAGGGGCAATTTTATCCAGCGAACCGTTAGAAATTGGCTTCGAAGGAGGTCGCTTAGCTACGAAGTAATTGGAATTGAAAACTTAACCGGAATTAATAAAGAAACAGGTGAGCAAAAACCTCATAATCTAAAAACATTACTTGATCAAGGCGAAACAGCCACAATATTACCAAGTCATCCTTCTCGGGCTGATTTCCCCACAAATGCAGCTATCGTTGCAAAAGAGGAAGAACTGCAGGATTTTATGGGAACCTTAGTAATGTCCAACAGATATACAAATAATCCATTGTTAGGACTGCCAATTCGTGCTATTGCATACAGTCTGGACCTGCGGGTAGAGTCCGTCAACCCACACAAGTACGGCGGTGATAAGAAAAAATCAAAGATGAATACCAAGGCCAAGGAAAGGATTCGCCAAAGTCAAGTGGGTATTGCAGTCATGCAAGGAACACATTCTGTTGAAATGCAGTCCGCTAGGTGGGGTTCGGTCTGCTGGTGGGAAGATAAAAGTTATGTAGTTCCCGTTGCCTTCAGAGGAACCGACTTGCAATGGTCTGGAAGCCTCTTCACACTCCCGCACTATTTAAGGAAAGGGAAAACAGAACATAAAGCAACTCTAATTATCGGTGAACCTGTTCGTGTTTCCCATCTGGAAAGGGTTGCAGAAGTTTATTCACAAAGCGATCCTGATCCCAATGCTCTAAAAAGAAATAGAGTCGATTTCCCAATGCTTTTGATTGCTAATCTTCATAATGAATATGTGCGTCAGCGAGGCCTAGAAGATAACCCAGAGGAGACCAAATATACGAAAGGGTATTATGAAATTCGTTTGCGAGAGCTAGCCGAACATCCCGTTTCGGTAGGTATTAGAGAGCTTGCGAGAATGGGGGAAGTCGTCCCCAAACAGCAAGAAGTGCAAAAAGAGAAAGCGGCCGAAAAGAAAAGAGTTGTTCCTAAGCCGGTCTTTCGACCTAACCTCGGCTGGATATAATCCAAATATAGACTTTGAAACCCAGTGGTCCCTAATTCATTTTCGAGCCCGATAGAAAGAAATCAGCCCGAATTTGCTTTCTACCTCTTTGACATTGTAAAACCCAACTTCCTTTAGGGCTTTGGGGATAAACCCCCGAAGATTCGGTCCGACAGACTCTATAAGTGAAAAAACAGTGCCTGTGATTTTTGCCAAAAGATTTTTCGGTTCGCCGATATCGATTATTAAAATTGTGCCTCCTGATCTTAAAACTCTGTACATTTCTAAAAATGCCTGATCTTTAAGGTTGGGCGGAATATGGTGGACTGCAAAACTCGAAACTACATAATCAAATGATTGCTTTTTAAAAGGAAGCTTTTGGGCAAAGGCTTTTATAAGCTTTATATCGAGCTTTTCTTTCTTAATTTTTTCTTTGGCAATTTTTAAGATCTTTTCGTCCGGATCGATTCCTAAAATTTTGGCTTTTGGAGATCTTTTTTTAATGGCTATTGCTAGGTTTGCCGTGCCGGTGCCTATATCGAGAATATGGATTGCTTTATCTGGCGGAATTTGGCTGGCAATTTTTTTGTAAAACTTTTCGAATGCAAAAATCTTAAATACCGAATCATAGAATGGCGTCAAAAATCCGACAGTCAAAGGCTTTATGTGGTCTTTTCTATTCATTTGTTAAATTCCGTTTAGAAAATAAATAAACACTGTTTGACATGTATGCAATTCCCGCAAAGTTCAGTACCAGTCCAACCCAGAAAAATTGGACTTGGTATTGGGTGACAAAGGTTATAAATCCAGAAATGCCAATAATAGGCAAAATGTTTGCAAGATAATGGGAACAGCATGTAATCATCGCCGCACCGGATGTAGAACCGGAAACAGCTAAAACCTTGGCGGAGATATTTTTTCTGCTGATGGAATTCTTAAGATAGGTGTAGAGTCCAACTTGAATACCGAAACCTAAAGAAAGAATAAGTACAAAATACCAATACTTAGAAAATTGACTTTGGGCAAAATCCCAGCCGGAAATAAGAATAACTGTGGAAAAGTAAAAGATCAAAAGCAAAGATGCGCCCAAAAATCCTTTGAGCACCGACGACAGCATAATTTTTTGACCCATTTTTAATTCAGCTTCTCAAGTTCTGCTTTTAACTCATCGTTTCTAACCGCCATCTGAGGATCGTCTTTAATAAAACGAATCACTCCGTCTTTATCGACAATTAAATAAGTATGGCCGGGAAATTGACCCTTATGCATCGACGACGGCAGCGAAAGTACTCCGTATTCTTTTGAAACGTTTTTGCTTACATCATGAAGAATGGCAGAAGAAGCAAGCTCGGGCATTTTATCGACCGCTTTTTTCCATTCGTTTTTGGTATCGACAACAACAGAGAGAACAACAGTGTCATCTTTTCTGAAAATCTTATCTTTGCCAAAGGCAGCAATTTGATTCCAGCACGAAGGGTAACACATTACCCCTTCTGTAAAAAACAAAACTACCTTTTTACCTTTAAGTTCGGAAAGTGTTATTTTTTTGTCATCATAACTGGATAAAGTGAAATCAGGAGCCGGCTGCCCTAAAAGCGCATTAAACTTATCCTCATAGACGGATTGGCCCTCGTGATGTTCGGCCGGGTGATCCGCTTGCTGGTTATCTTGACCATTATTTGATCCAAGAATATAAGCGGCTGCAACAACTGCGGCAATAAAAATAAGGATTGAAAGTGCAACGATAACAGTTGTTTTGTTCAAATTAGTCACCTTCTTTCTTCTCGGCTTGATTTGATCTCTCCTTTAGAAACTCCTTGGCAGACTTTGCTGCAATTACCAGAAAAATAACAAAAAATATTATCGCCCAAGCCGCTTCCGGAATGATTTTGGTGTACTGCCCTATAAACTGAATAAATCTGGTCAAATAAACATTGATGTCGATTTGATAAGAGGCATGGGTCACTAAATTATTTGTTAAAGCCAGATAGGCAATTATGACTCCAAGAACCAAAAACATAACTCCCGAGAAAAGGTTGGACCAAGTAAGACGGATTTTCTTACCAAAGAGCGAGTAAGAGACTGTCTTTCTGAACGCAAAGAATTTCTGAGTGAACTTATTTTTATCAAGAAACATGCTTAAGATAAATAAAGGGATCACCATTCCCAAAACATAAGCAAGAGTGTAGGCACCTCCCAAAAGAAACGATGCCGGAAGAGCAGCCAGTGTCAAAACGCCCGCTAAAACCGGGGCACAGCATGTTGTAGCAATTCCCGAAAATATCCCTAAACCAAAAACCGATAAAAAGCCTGAATTCTTAAGCTGAGGATGGACAAGTGCAGGAAAAGAAAATTGGAATCCTAAAACCAGTGTCAGTCCAAGAAGAATTAAAAATATCGAGCCGAAAGTAAAAATAATATTGTGATAAGTACTAAACAGCTGAGTCACCGCTGATGCCCCCAAACCAATTGGCATAAAAACAGCAAGGAGGCCTAAAAAGTAAACAAATGTCATTAGAAAAATTGTCGATTTTTGTTTAAATATGGATGCAAAATAGGTCGGCAAAAGAACCGTTATGCAGCAGGGAGCAAAAAGGGCAGCAATCCCTGCAAAAAATGCGGCTATAAATGAAGCGCTTATCAATAGTTCCATAATTTTTGACCCTCCATATCATTTATCATGTTTTTCGTGTCCCCTCATAAGTAAAATGTGACCAAGAGGACAGACTAAAGCAACTAATATGATAAAGCTTTTTTGATTTATTCCAAAAAGGGCAAATATGGCAATGACAAAAATCGGCGCCAAACAGCCCAATATCATCAATAACCCATGTTTTCTAAATAAATTATTCATGATAAAAATTGATCAGGATTTTGCCTGAACTGTTCTTTGCAATTTTCAGAGCAAAAATAATATGTTCTGCCCTTATATTCGTAATTTAGAGCATTTTCGTCTTTTTCGACTTTCATAAGACATACCGGATCCTGGGCTTTATTCGATTGTTTAGATAAAAAATTTAGCCTCATTCAAATTTCAACTAAGCTTTTCTCTGCTCTGTTTAACAAAACCGCATTAGTGGCAACAATAATTGATGACAAACTCATCAGGAGCGCTGACCATTCAGGACGAAGGGAAATTCCGAATTTTGGGTAAAGAATTCCGGCCGCAATTGGAATTGCTAAAAGATTGTAAATTGAAGCCCAGAAAAGATTTTGTTTCATTTTAACAACTGTTGCCTTTGAGAGCTTAATTGCGCGCAGAATATCTACAGGATCCGATTTCATTAAAACCACTTTTGCAGTTTCGATCGCAACATCGGTTCCCGCTCCAATGGCAATACCAATATCTGCCTGAGCCAGGGCCGGCGCGTCATTTACTCCGTCGCCAACCATAGCTGTAAATTTTCCCTCGTCCTGAAGCTTTTTTACGTACTTGGCTTTGTCTTCCGGCAAAACCTCTGCAAAAATCCGCTTAATTCCGGTTTGCTTGCCGATTGCCTCAGCGGTTTTTTCGTTGTCTCCTGTTATCATTGCAACTTCCAGACCTAACTCCTGCATTTTTGAAACTGCTACGTTGGCCGTAGCTTTTATAGGGTCTGCTGCAGCAGCCACACCGGCAACTTTACCGTTTATCGCAAGAACCATAATGGTTTTCCCCTGCGTTAAAAGTCTGTCAATGTCTTTTTGAATCGGTCTTAAGTCAACACCCCGATCCTTCATCAGCTTTGCCGTACCGGCTAACACTTGCTTGCCCTCGACCTGCGCTTCAACTCCATGACCGGCGATGTTTTTAAAACTTTTTACATTTGACGAAAAGTTAATTTTTCTCCTTTTTGCTTCTTCCATAACAGCAAGGCTTAGAGGATGACTTGATTTTGCTTCGGCTGCCGCATCCAGTCTGAGAAGCTCTTCCTGAGTCAAACCTCCGGCGGTAACAATGTCCGTTATTTTAGGTTTTCCCTCTGTCAGAGTACCGGTTTTATCCAAAACTATTGCCTGGATTTTGGAAACCTGCTCAAGGGTCGGTGCGTCTTTAATCAGGATGTTGTGTTTCGCTCCGAGGCCGGTGCCTACGGCAACTGCCGTAGGAGTTGCAAGCCCAAGTGCATCCGGGCAGGCAATTACCACAGTTGAGATGGCAAATGTTAAAGCGAACAGGAGGGGTTGACCAATAATAAGAAACCAGACTCCGAAAGTAATCAAGCCTCCGCCAACCGCAACGATCACCAGATATTGAGCAAACCTGTCGGCAATTTTTTGCCCTGGGGCTTTGGAGTTTTGGGCAATTTCGACAAGCTTGACAATTTGGGCCAAAGCGGTATCCTCGCCAACTTTTGTTGCCTTAATTCTTACCGCTCCGGATTGATTTATAGACCCGCCAATCACACTGTCGCCTTTTCCCTTGGCAACAGGAATTGACTCACCGGTAACCAACGATTCATCGATTGCGGTTTCTCCTTCAATAATCACTCCGTCGACTGCAACTTTATCTCCGGGTTTTAAAATTACAATGTCACCGACTTTTACTTGTGCTGTCGGTATCTGCATCTCCTTACCTTCTCTCAAAACTCTAGCTTGAGGAGGGACCAGGTTAAATAAGGCCTGAAGTGCATCAGTCGTTCCGCGGCGGGATTTCATTTCCATCCAGTGACCAAAAAGCACAAAAGTTGTAAGCATTGCAGCTGCTTCGTAAAAAGATTCAATACTCCCCAAAAGTGTCAGAACGACGCTAAAAGCATAGGCGGCTGTTATGCCTACTGCTATTAAAACTGCCATATTCAATGTTTTATTTTTTAGTGCAACGTACGATGAGTAAAGAAAAATCCATCCCGAATAAAAATAAAGGGGTG
>MFBF01000015.1:9170-10968 GCA_001774865.1 Candidatus Curtissbacteria bacterium RIFCSPHIGHO2_02_FULL_42_15 | reverse complement strand
AGCACCTGCGGCTAAACTTGTACTTGCAGGAAAAGTATGGAAAATACCAGTTGTATCGCGGAGAGTCCAACTACTGATGTCGACGCTTGATCCAGATTTATTATAGATTTCTACCCAATCTTTTCCTTGGCCAGCGGATCCGTCGTTCACTAAAAATTCGTTAATGACAACACTTTGATTTTGTGGAATTGCAAATCCGGCAGTCGGCGGAGAACGCATTTCAAAATCGGCAGAGGCAAAATTGTCTCCAGTAACTGAATCTTGACCTAAAATTTTTCTCTCAAGGGAACGGTTGACACCAGCAGATAGACCTGTTGCACCACCGTAATCAACTCTATCTACAACATTCAGACTAACATCCAATAGTTTGATCGTCCCGGCTGAGGTGTTAATATTAATTGTGCCACCTAGATTAGCCGTAACAGTACCTGATAATAAATCTCCATAACATTGGTCATTCCAAGTTGCTTGTGATTTTGAAAGCAAGGCAAATTGACCCGGATTCAGAAGGGTAACCGAATTAACAATTTGAATAGTATTATTATCTTGATCCCTTAAACTCCAATCCTTAAGATCAACAATAGAACTTGAACCGTTCCAAAGCTCTATCCATTGTTTATTTTCTGGAGTACCACAATTGGTGTCGTAAAGTATTTCATTTATCACTAAAGTCTGGGCAATTGGCGGACCGAAGGAGCCGGCGGCTTGGAAAAAATTTCCCGTCGAAATTTCGGAGTCGAATAAAAAAGCAAGAGTGTTGTAAACCAAAAGAGTGCTTAAAGCCAGCGGCAATAAAATTTTAAAACTCGGCATTCTAAACCCTAATTTATGACGGTTTGAAAATCTTGAGAAATTTACAATTTCAATTATTGGAGTAACTATTGGATACTCCGGCTGTTCCGGAGTTTCGGTGCGGACATTTTTTTGTTTTTTTATCTCCCTAAAGATATTTATTATTTCAAAAAAGATAACCAAAAGTGCAGGTAAAATTACAACTGCCCCAAAGCCGATATTGGTTTTTGTATAAGCGAGCAACTTACCGATTCCCTTTATGGAAATGTCTGCCCTGCCGATTACGTTTTCTTTGGAAACCAAATTAAAATCCGCATTTTCATTCCCATCACCTTTAGTTTTAAAGTAAATTTTGCCGTTTTCAATTTCCTGACCGATTATCCTGTGTGTGACGAGAACTGATGATTTTAAAGGGTCTTTGAAGGCAATAATATCCCCTACTTTATATTCTTTTTGAGGTTTGGCGGTTATTAAGTCGCCAACACCAATAGTTGGCTGCATACTGCCGGATCTTACAATCAGGGATTTATTACCGCCAACCGGTGCAATAAGCGCAACGAATCCTACTGCCAGCGCAAATAGCAGAATAGAGATACCAAAAGGCGTGTCTTTAATAAAAGCTTTGAAATAAGCCATTTATTTCCCCTCTGTCATCCTCGCCCCTCTGTCATTCCCGCGAAGGCGGGAATCGGGATAAACTCCAGCGAGGATCCCTCGGGACTGAGTCCTCGAGCCGATGTCTGATTCTCGATCAAGTCGAGAATGACACGTTACATACCAGCCTCAAAGATTTCGGCACCTCAGCCTCAAAGGGCGGGAGCCAAGCTTGGGGCAGAACCCCCGCCCTAAAAATAGAAATCATCTTATGGTGCGAATGGACTTGGATTATTCCTGTATTGCTCAGCCTCGAACTTCATGTCAGCAGTCAAACTATCAGTTTGAACGTCATTACCAACTTCCCCAGGAAGTTCCCATCCTAAGCCGAAGTAATATGTAATACTTCCTA
>MFBF01000015.1:0-9094 GCA_001774865.1 Candidatus Curtissbacteria bacterium RIFCSPHIGHO2_02_FULL_42_15 | reverse complement strand
GTTGAATGTTATCCCCTTCACCATTATCTTGGCCTTGAAATCCGATAGTTGCACCTTCATCTAACCAAATAAAGAATTGCATGTTGTCTTGCATTTCTCCATCTGGATCGCTTTCAGATCCACAAAGCGGATCGACTGCTACTTCTTCGCCTCCACATCCGTTTTCTTCATCAAGATCATTTTCAATTACCAATCTTCCCCATGCATCGTTATTAAAAACATGAAGGCTGATTGTATTTTCTCCAGTGTCACCGGGTTTAATATCGGTTAAGGCAAAAAATCTGTCGCTTTCATCCAAATCTTTAAGTGTCCAGGTACCTTCACAGGGTTCACCTATTAGATCAGGTCGTGTAGATTGACCTGGTACATCTTCAACCCAAAAGCCATCAGTACAAGTAAGGCCCGCATAATGGGCTTCGGCGTCAATTTGAAGGTCGAGTTCTCCTGCGGCAAATATATTTCCTGTCGATGTTTCGGTATCGCTAAAAAATGCTATGGTTGCACCGACAATTAGAGCCGCGGCGGCGGCAATTGAGGCAACGGATAAAAGTATTTTTGAATTTATATTTATTCCCATTTATTATTTCACCCCCCTCCGTTTAATGATTAATTTATAATGATCAAGGATTAAGTTTAAGGTCATTTCGATTTTTTAGTTTCTTGACAATTGTTGTCAGAATTTTTGATATCTCTTCGGATTCTTTAATTAGACGTTCTATCTTTTGCTTGGCCAGTTGGTTATTACTTTCGGCAATAAGTCTTAGCCAATAATTTGTTTCCCTTGCTTCTTTTTTTGCTATATTAGTGCAGTTAGTAAATTCCGGTCTGGTATTGGCTCCTTGTGCTTCCTCAAGATTTGCTCCGATTGATGTTCCTGACCTTATAACTTGCCTAATCAGAATTCTATTAACATCATTTTTCGGCAACTCCCCGCAAAACTTAATTATTTCTACCGCAAAATTAAATGTTCTCTCTCTGATATCCTGTGGTTTAGTCTCATCCTTCATCCTTAATCCTTCATCCTTAATCTTTATTCCGCTTCTGTACAAAAAGCTTTTAGAGCATCGACGTCGTATCCGTCTGCATCGTTTGGAAAATCGGCAATAGTGCTGACATCCGTCAGCCGTACGAAATTGGCAAAATCCAGAGGTCCCAATTCGACTGCTTCGTCACGGATTGCGGCAGCCGCAAGCAATGTCCAAGTTGTACCGTCTTTGCTAGCTTCAATTTTGACTTTCTCATCCGGATAAATTCCACCAGTGACTTCGAAAACTTGCAGATCAGGACCGCTTGGATTTGGGTAGAATGACTCGGAGAACCCAAACACAATACTTGCCGTATTCCCGCTTAATGGAAACCCTAAACTAAAAAACGATCCTGCAGGAAATCCGACATCGGAGTCTGCTCCGGAAGTTTGAGGTGCACCAAAAGCCGCACTCGGAATACTTCTGTTTGCCAAAACCGCAGAATTGTCTTTTCTGAGTCCCTGATCGTTATCACTAAATGAACTTGCATAGATTATGGCGTTTTCATTACAGGCAATTAGTGGCGGTGTCGGGCTAGGTGATGGTGTTGGTGTTGGCGTTGAGGAAGGTCCACCACCGACACCGTCGCAGGTGAAGTTCTCATTATTTCTATGCTGGATTGCTGAAAAACTGAGGTCAGCGGTTACTATGTCTGTTTGAGTAATATTGTTGAGGCCTGATCCATCGCAGTCAAATCCTGGGTCAGTGGTTGGTGAGTTTGGACCTTGGGCAAGGGGCGTCAGGGTCATTGTGCCAAAACACCAAGCTTTTGCTATGTAACGTGTTTCATTGCCAGGAAGCGGGTCGCCGTCGGCAACACCTCCAATGTTACTCAAAACGGAGTCAGCTAGGGTTGTAGCAGAACTAAGAACTTGCGTTGCTGTACCTTGAAGAAAAATTCCCTGCTGCTCGTCATCTTCCAGTACGTTGTCGCCATCGTCGGCCCAGAAAATCATATTGAGGTTATTGCCAAGCTCGCCATCGAACAAATTGGGGGTATCCGGGGTGTCTTGATCTGCCAATTCCAAATTATTGGTTTGATTGTCATCCTCTGAGGTCAAATCAATATCTAAACATGCCCAGGCATCGTTGTCGTTTACATGCAAACTGATTGTGTCTTCTCCCCAATCGCCGGGTTTAACATCCCGAAAATCAAAAAAAAGATGACCATTTAAATCATCAAGCGCCCATGTGGTACCGGCATATACCTGACCGTTGTAAAAGCTTTCATTGTCAATTTTAAGATCAAGAACACCCGCAACAAATGTGTTATCCGTTGATGTTTCGGTGTCGGAAAAAAATGCAAAAGTCGCCGCAGCGGCCATAACAACGGCGGCAGTTATTGCGGCAATACTTAATAAAATTTTTGAATTAATCATTTTTTCCCATCAAAAAACCCGCACAAAATGCGGGAGATTTATATTCACCAAAAAACGAGATGTTAACTCTAACCTGGGCAGGATTCATTTTATAGCTTAGGCTGAAGTCAAAATTTGCAGACTGTTGAAAATACCCGAAGGAGTCTCGTTCCGGGGAATATCGGAACTTAAATGTACTTTCAATCACATATTAATGTCAATTGTGACAAAGTAGTCCAAAAATAGATCAAAGTATGATCATCGCAAGAACATTTAACACTTGAAAAATAACCTATAAAATAGTATGATTTGCGCTTAACGCACGATTATGGATTTTAAAAAACAAAGGCTTCTAGTAATTGCCCCGCATCCGGACGATGATGTCATCGGCTGCGGAGGCTTGATTGCCAAAATCAAAGAGGCCGGCGGCAGTGTTTTTGTTCTTTTTTTAACAGTCGGCGACACCCGTGATTTCACAAAAGAGGGCCTTTCGACTGCCAAAGAAAGAATCGCAGAAATAGAAGCCGTTGCCAAATTCCTAAAGTACGACGACTGGGACCTGGCGTTTAAAGGCAATGATTATCACCTACGGCTTGATACTTTGGGTCAAAAGGCACTAATGGATGTAATTGAAAGGGAAAGCAAGGTGGCAATCGAAAAGGTAAAGCCGACAATAATTGCCTTCACTTCCCCCGAGTCGTATAATCAGGACCACAGAATTGCAGCATACGCCGCACATGCTTCTGCCCGGCCGCAACCCAAAGGGGCCAAACACTTTGTAGAAACTGTGATTTCTTATGAAGAACCCGCAGACGGATGGACAACTGCGAAAAATCCGCATCCGAATTTTTTTGTCAAGCTTTCCGAAGAAAACCTTGCGAAAAAAGCAGAGGCTATCGCCTTATATAAATCGCAGGACAGGCCCTTTCCTAACATGCGCTCAAAAGAAACTATCGATGCATTGGCCAAACTACGTGGGTCGCAGAGCGGAGTCAATCTGGCCGAAGGTTTCGTGGCATACAGAATAGGCGGCAATTAAATTATGTTATTCAGAATTAAATACGGGCTGAAAAGTTACTGGCTTCTGGGTTTTATTCTTTTGGCGGCTTTTTTGATTCGCACAGTAAACCTCAATTACAATTCGCCGTTTTTAGATGAAGCCGTCTATATAAATCTTGGCAAAACTTTTTGGAAGGGGCGATGGGGCGAGCTTTTCCACGATATCTCGTGGGTCGGAGGCTTCCCGTTTTTTTATCCGCCTTTGTCTGCGATGTTTCACGCGCTAGGCGGTATCATCGCAACCAGATTTTTCAATGTACTTTTGGGGGTTGGGTCTGTCTTTTTGATCTATCGCTTCACCAGAGAAATTTTTCCCATTGATTCCCAAAAGGAAAGCAGGCACGCGGGACTTGTCGCATCGGCGCTTTTCGCTACATCAACAATTCCTATCGTGTTTTCCAGAATGGCCACATATGATGCCCTTTTGGTCGTTCTTTTTTTGACGGGGGTTGTGGCGCTGGCCCGGGCGGTTTTCGAAGGTGAAAGAAATGCCTATATGGCTGGGGCCGTATTCCTTTTCCTGGCATTTTTGGCTAAATACATTGCCTTAATCTATATTCCGCTTCTTTTGCTAATAACATTATATCTGGCCATAAAAACTGCCAGCCGTGAGGCAATTGGGGGAATTCTAAAATCATTCTGGGTCCCATTGGTTCTTTTGGCAATTGTCTATATTGCAACTACATTTTCTGAACTGCGTCAATTTCTGGCGACAAAAACTTCGGAGGAGCATGAAAGCGCTTTAACTATTATTTGGTCATTTTTAAAATACTCCCCCATTGTTTTTTTAGCCGCAATTCCCTCATTTTTCTCAATGATTACCAAAAGGGTGGGCATACTTGTGACTATTCTGGCATTTGGAGCAATCCTGCCGCTTTTGGTCCATCTTATTACAGGTGAAAGCCAGTCTGTCCACCAGCACAGTGTTTTTGCACTGATTTTTCTGCTTCCCATAATCGGTGCTGCTTCGGCAATCGTTATTGATAAATATAAGACAGCGGGAATAGCTCTGGCTGTGTTTATAATAATTGTCAATTTTGTAATTTCAATTGGCCAGGTTAATGCCCTTTCAACATTCTGGCCAAACACCGAAAAGGCCGGTATCTTTTTAAAGTCAAATGCCGGGCCGGGTGATAAAATTCTGGCAGAATCCGAAGACCCGATCACACTTGCCCTTTCGGGAAAACTTGCGGCCGACAATATCGAAGGACCGTTTGATTTTGCCTACCAAAATTATGAAGGTGGACTGGCCTATGCCTTGGCAACAAGGGACGGTTATTTTAATTTCATCGAGTTGGACCGTATTTATTTTGAAAAAGATGTATATGCCTTGATTGAAGAAGCTGTGGGGAAAAAGTACACCCTTGTCTTTGATGACGGCTCAATCAAAATATGGCAGAGGAAATTGTAATATGAGATACACCGGAATTCAGCCCCAATATTTCCCAAGACTTCATTATTTTGCCAGAATTTTGGCAGCAGATCTATTTTGCGTGCGCGATGATGTCCAATTTGTCAGACGTCATAAATACCCAGATGGTAAAAACGGCCCGTCGTATCAAGCCCACTCTCCTATCAAGCTCTCAAGTGGAATTTACTTCCAAGCGGTTCCAATCTCTCACGGAAGTTTAACCAGTATTGACGAAACTAACATAAATTACAAAGAAAACTGGACAAACTCTCACATTTATACGTTGAAAACAGCTTACGGCAGGGCACCAAACTTTGCTGTGATTTTCCCAGAGGTAAAATCAGTTCTCGAGAAAAAATATGAGACTTTGGCGCAGCTTAATTTAAAAACAATTTTGTGGGGAGTATTGCGGCTACTTGGGGAAAGTAATGTAACCGATGACAAACTAACCCTAGATTACGTGAATGACAAGCTTAGTCGACCTCACGGGTTTCGTCTAAAAGAAATAAAGCTGGCAATTAAGCTTAAAGTAACCAAAAAATTCAAGAACATGACTGCCAATGAAAAGATAATTGCGATCTTTAAAGAACTTGGTGCCACTGAGGATTACTGCGGTGGAACGGCTATGACTGCGTATGTTGATAAAGCACTTTTTGATAGAAACAACATAAAAATCACGGTTCAGGATTGGAAGTGTCAAAAATACCCTCAGCAGTTTGACAAAAAGGTCGGATTTATCCCCAATCTTGCAATTATCGACCTTTTGATGAATGTACCGCACGAAGTAGCGGTTAAAATAATCAATGGTTAAGCGAATATTCCTATGGATTTTTTTGGCAGCTGCCGCAATTTTGGCATCGGCAATTTTTTTTACCGAAAACAACATTCCCGATACTTTAGTGCCAAAAGAAGAATATAAGAGAACTAAACCCCTTATGATTCGCGGATCTATCCCCTACTGGGAGCAGGAAAAAGCCTATCTTTCATTTTCCCAAAATGCCGCAAGGTTTGATTACATCAGTCTTTATTGGTATTACCTTGAGAAAGACGGCCAAGTTAAAAAATACCGCGGGGCAAAAGAGGACCTGAACATTATGAAACTGGCTCACGACAACAACGTAAAGGCCGGAGCAATTGTCACCAATTTACTGGACGATGAAGACCTTGGTTGGAATTCGGCGCGGGTTGAGACATGGATTAAAAATGACGAAGTAATTGAAGCCCATGCTGAGGCAATCGTTGAGAAAATAAAAAGCACCGGCTTTGACGGAGTAATTCTGGATTATGAGCTGGTTGATAAAAGCCAAAAAGACAACTTTTCAAAATTTGTAAAAGAGTTATCTTTACAAATGCATCAGGAGAACAAATTCGTAACAATGGCACTGCACCCCAAAACCGGCCAGAACAAAAAGGGGGAGGCAATCGGACAGTTTCAGGATTGGAAAGAGATTTCAAAGTACGCGGACCAGCTTTCTATTATGGGATATTCCGAGCATGGGGATGAGGACGAGGCGGGGCCTATTGCATCTGTAGGTTGGGTGGAGTCGATTATAAATTACGCACTGAGTCTTGATATTCCGCCCGAAAAATTATTCTTGGGCATTCCGCTTTACGGGTATCGGTGGCAGATCGGCTCGGATGAGAACACAGAAGGTTTAACTTTTACCCAGATTCAAAAAATAATTGCTGCCAATCAAATTGAAGTTCAATGGGACGAATCCGCAAAATCTCCTTATTTTGAGTATGACAAAGGTGGCAATACCTATGTTGTTTGGTTTGAAAATAGCCAAAGTGTTTTTGAAAAAATGTCCCTGGCCGACAAAAAAGGCCTTGGAGGCGTCAATTTCTGGCGGCTTGGCGACGAAGACCCCGAAATATGGGTAAAAGTACAAGAAATTAAAGCTAAAAACTAACCCATAGTTGACAAATCTAATATTTTCTTGTTAATATTCGCCATCATGACTGAAAGACAAGTTGATGCACAGGAACTTACGCAAAGAGCTCAAGCAGTAGTTGATAGATTAAAAGAAGTTGCGAAAAACCGCGAACGAACTTACTCATCAGAAATTGAGGCTGTTTTGGTTTTCAGCGGACCGGGAACTTATTACGATAGACTTAAACCGGAGCAGGAAGAGATATGGCGCTGGATGGACAGAGACAGAATTAGAGCTGGTGTTGCTGTGGTTTCTGAAATAACAGCCGCTCGCCTATCCGTTATTTTGGATAATAAGGTTAAAGGGCATCATGTATCCAAAGAAAGTATCCTCAACCATGGACCATATTTTGTCTACAATGGAACTCCATTGGAGAATGAAATTTTCAGAAAAGCGCTCAATTCGCCGTTTTGTAAACTACCCAAGGAAAAAGTAATCATCATCGATGATGTCAGAGAAGAAGACGGCACAATTCATCCCCATCGCCATACGGCGGATCAAATGAAGAGTTTTTACCATGCTATATCCGATCCCGAAAATCCACTTTACGGGGTCCGTAATGTCGCACTCGTGGCCCACATACCCGATTTTGCAAGAAACGTCTTTTACACAAGAAAATATAACGACGAATTGCTTGAAAGTGGAAACCTAAGTTTGAATTTTTGGGTTTACGGACTAAAAAGTCGAAAAGGAACCGGGAAAGCACACCTGAATTCCGAATTTCCCAGACTCGTAACTTATGCAAAGTGGGGTCACTTAGCAACCGAGCCTTCACCTTTTGCCACCTAAATTTTTAAAGAGAAATAACTTTAACAGTTGGAAACTTCTAAATCCTTACGCTTTCGTCGCGGCGTGCAGGCGAACTCCATCGACCCAAGGACTTACCGAAAAATCCGGGGATTAAAGACGAAATTAAAATTAGTGAGGTAACATAGTGCATTACAAAGAAAAACAGTCCGTAAAATATAAACTGGGGCTTCTTGTGAGTTAGGCCGATAACCACAGAAGTTCCGTAATCAAACATAAACAGCCACATAAAAATGTCCGAGAGACTCACATGTTTGTATGGACCGAAAGACTGATAAAAACCAATATATCCTTGTATTAGAGTGTTTGTTGATCCCACTGCAATGTTTGTCAAAACTAAATAACCGACCAAAAGCGGCAGCAAAAGCACATAGATGGCGCTTAAAAAAACTTCGACACTGAAAACTAAAAGGGCGATATAAAAAAAGGAAAACCAGAATCCATTCATTTTAACCGTTTGAAAAAAGCCGATATTCCAGCGCCGGACCTGATTCCAGTAGTCTTTTAAATTATCAGGGTGCTGATCCCAACCGATGCTTGAAGGGCTATAGCCGATTGTCCCCAGTTTCTTTTTGTGAAGCTGGAATGCCAAGTTGAAGTCCTCGATTAAAAGTCCGGGGGAATCGATTTCCAGTTTTTTTAAAATATCCGATCTGTAAAGTGCGCAGAAACCGGGGACGACAAAGTTGACATTTGTAAAGCGCCAAGTCATGCCGTAGATTAAAAAATACTGCAGGATCCGGTTCAACCGTTCCCTGTAGGCAATGTAATAATATTTGAGGTTGGGTATTATATGCTGTGGCCAGTAGATGGCGGCTTTGCCAAAAACAACCGCCATCCTGCGGTCGTTTAGAACAGGCAGGGCTTTTTCCAAAAACGATTTGTCTATTTTGGTATCGGCATCGACGATAAAAATTAATTTGTATCTTTCGAATAACTGATGTGTTTCTAATGAGTGCACAATGGCCTTGGCCTTACCCCGGCCGGGGTCAAGCTCGGTAGCAATGACCCCCTGCGCCTTGGCGATTTCGTAAGTTTTATCCTGTGAACCGTCGGAAGTCACATAAATTTGGGAAGGATCAAGCGATTTTTTTAAAAAATCGATGCAGGACTTGATGACCAGCTCTTCATTGTGCGCAGGAACTATAGCCGCAATGTCGGAATGTTTATAGATGTTTTGGGTGCGCTTCTTTTTGCTTTTTGCCAATTTCTCAGAAATTATGCGGATTATCCCCATCAAAAACCAGAAAAGGAAACTTGGACCAAAAAAACTGCCGAATGCTTTCATTTGTTTTTTGCCTCTATTGTTTTTCTGATACCTTCTTCAAGGTTTATTTTTTGCTTCCAGCCAAGTTTTTTGATTTTGGCAAGATCCGGCTGGCGTGATTGGTGATCGTGCAGCGGACGCTCTACAAATCTTAAAGGACTTTTGGAGTGGGTATAAACAACTATCATCTTGGCCAGATCAACAACTGAAATCTGCGCTTCTCCGCCAACATT
>MFBF01000014.1 GCA_001774865.1 Candidatus Curtissbacteria bacterium RIFCSPHIGHO2_02_FULL_42_15 | reverse complement strand
GAACCTACTTTTTGGATTGGGTTTCGGAATATGATGCACTTTATGCCCATGTAGGAGGAGCCAATACGCCTGGGCCTGCCAATGCTTTGGGTCAGATCAGAGACTATGGCATTATGGACATGGACCAGTTTGGTTTAGGATTTCCGACATACTGGCGGGGGACGGACAAGCTTGCACCGCACAACGTGCACTCAACTACCAAAAAACTTTGGGAAGCAGCAGAAGAGCGAAAATTCGGACCAGAAGATGAAGAGGGCAAAAGATGGGATGACAAATTTACCAAGTGGAAATTCAAAGATGATGCTTCTTTGGAAAACCGGGGAAATCAGAAAGACACTACCGTTCCTTTCTGGGATCAGTATTCCGATTACACTGTTACATGGAAATATGATAGGGAGGCCAACGTCTTTAGACGCTATCACGGCCAGGAGGTGCAAACTGACCCTTTAACAAAGGAACATCTTTCTGCCAAAAATGTGGTTGTCCAGTTTCAGACGGAGAAAAAAGCCAATGACGGTTATCCGGACGGCCATCTTTTGTACGGAACAACTGGTTCAGGAAAGGCTCTGATATTCCAGGACGGTAAGGTTATTGAGGGCAAGTGGGTTAAAGATTCAAGAGGAGCAAGGACTAAATTTTTGGATGCAAAGGGTAAGGAGGTTGAACTTGTTAAGGGATTAGTCTGGATCGAGACCGTGCCAGTTGGATCCGACGTCTCTTATTAAACTGCTTCTTGCCCAAATTCCAAAACTGCCAAGTGTAAATTGCAAAAACAACTGAAAGGGTTTTATGCTGATTGATATTTTAATTTCCAAAGTCCGTGTCAAGGTTATAGAGCTTTTTTTGGGGGTACCCGGCAAAAGCTATCATGTCAGGGAAATAGTCAGGCGTGTGGAGGAGGAAATTAATGCCGTAAGGCGTGAGCTGGCAAGGCTTGAAAAAACAGGGATGCTGGCCTCAGAATGGCGGGCAAACAGAAGATATTATTCGGTCAAAGGCGATTACATTTTTTACACGGAGCTACTTTCTATCGTTAATAAAAGCGTTGGTTTGGGCGGAACCATTATCGCAAACCGCGCAAAACTCGGCAAAATAAAATACGCCATGCTCTCTTCTTCTTTTGTCAAAGGCAAGCCGTACACCCAAAATGAAGTCGACCTTTTTGTCGTAGGTACCATAGTCTTGCCGGAGCTTGGAGCGATTATTAGGGAAGAGGAAGCCAGACGCGAAAGGGAAATCAATTTTACGCCGATGACAGAAGAGGAATTTGCTTTCCGTAAAAACCGCAGGGATCCTTTTATTATGTCAATTCTTGCCAAACCCAGAGTAATGCTATTGGGTGATGAGGAAGAAATGGTCCAGCTCTAAGGCCGCAATTAAAATCCCCTTTGATATATAATCAAAAAACCAGTAATGAAAAATCCGAGATTTTTGTTTATCTTAATTTTTTTGTTGGCGGCACTGGCAGCCTACATTGACATTCCCAAAATCCAGTTTTTCGGAAAAACATTAAGCCACCCAAAAATTGATCTTAGTTTTATAAAAAGGGACTTAGAGCCGAAACTTGGTTTAGATCTTTCCGGTGGGGTACAGTTTGTTTTGTCCGCGGATATGACCGACATTGCGCCGGATGATCGTGACAATGCATTACAGTCTGCCAAAGAGATTGTTGAAAACCGCGTCAACTCGCTTGGTGTTGCCGAACCGGTTGTCCAAAGCGCCAAAACTCAGGATCAATACAGATTAATTGTTGAAATTCCGGGAATTGATGATATTGACCAAGCGCTGGCTACCGTCCGAAAAACTGCCCATCTTGAATTCAGGACAGTCAAACAAGCGATTTTAGAAGCAACAACTGAAGCCCTGCCTCAAGATTTCGAAGCGTCAGGTCTTACCGGTGCTGATCTGACACGGGCTCAAGCTGAGCCAAGCAACGATCCCCAAAATCCCGGTTATGTTGTTAGCCTTGAATTCAACAGTGATGGTGCCAAAAAACTTGAAAACATAACTCAGAACAATTTCCAGAAACCAATGGCCATGTTTTTAGATGATGAGCCAATATCCTGGCCGCCCCCTGTAATTCAGGCGGTTATTTCAGACGGTAAGGCCCAGATTACCGGCAATTTTACGGCAGACGAAGCCCGCGGTCTTGCCATTCAGCTTAATGCTGGTGCTTTACCGGTTTCTTTAAAAATCGAAAGCCAAAGCAGGGTTGGGCCAACAATCGGCCAGGTGACCATTGAAAAAAGCATTCTGGCGGCTTTAATCGGCATTGTTTCGGTTGC
>MFBF01000013.1:9619-12846 GCA_001774865.1 Candidatus Curtissbacteria bacterium RIFCSPHIGHO2_02_FULL_42_15 | reverse complement strand
TGCCAATATCCTGATTTTTGAAAGAATGAAATAAGAAAAACGCTGGGGCAAGGAAAAGCTGGAATCATTTTTTGCCGGATTTGAAAGGGCATGGTCGTCGATTCGCGATTCCAATGTGTCTTCCCTAATTACCTGTGCAATCCTTTTTAATTTCGGAACAGGCCCGATTCGCGGTTTTGCCCTGACTTTGGCGATCGGAATTTTAGTTTCAATGTTTTCGGCAATTGTTGTAACTCGAACTCTCCTTAGAGTTTTTTGGGTTGGGAGAACATGAATCTAGTCAAGTATAGAAATTTATTTTTTGGTTTTTCACTTTTGATTATTATCCCGGGTGCGATTGCGCTTTTTCTATGGGGCCTAAAAGTCGGTATCGATTTTGCAGGCGGAACTTTGTGGGAAGTTAAAATTGCCCAAAGCGCAGACGCGCCGTGGATTCGCGAATTTTTAGTCAAGGAAGGTGCCGAAGTTTCGCAGGTTGCACAGACTGCGCAGGATACTTACCTTGTAAGATTAAAGACGACGGAGGAGGAAACGCTCAATAACTTAAGAACAAAGGTCGACGATAATTTTGGCCCAAGCGAGGATGTCCGTTTGGAAACGGTCGGCCCGACAATCTCCAAAGAACTTGCCCAAAAAGCCATTATTGCCGTACTTTTGGCAATTGCCGGAATTGTTGTTTATCTAACCTGGTCGTTCAGGCAGATTCCCAAGCCCGCATCATCCTTGGCCTTCGGCGTATGCACCGTTATTGCGCTTTTGCATGATGTTTTGGTTTTGGTTGGAGTTTTTGCAATTTTGGGCCACTTTTTCGCAATCGAGGTCGATGCGCTTTTTATTACGGCAACTTTAACCGTAATCGGATTTTCGGTTCATGACACGATTGTCGTTTTTGACAGGATTCGGGAGAATTTAAAAAAATATGATGATTACCCTTTCGAAAATGTAGTCAACCATTCGATCCTGCAGACATTTTCAAGATCCTTGAACACATCTTTAACCGCCGTTTTTGTCCTTTTGGCGCTGTTTCTTTTTGGCGGCGAGACAATTAAAACTTTTGTCCTGGCGCTTTTGATTGGCATCATTTCCGGCACTTATTCCTCAATCTTCAACGCCGCGCCTCTCCTCATCCTCTGGCAGAATTTTAAAGGGATAAAATTCAGACTCAAACGAAATTGAAACGAGGTCCGTCCTCGCCGTACTAAAAATCTCCCTCATTCCAAAATTCTTGAGAATATTAGAATAATGATATAATTTATCTATGCTGAAACCACGGCAGATTGAGCGGATTGTTAAAGGGTTTGCAAATCACAGAAGGGTTCAAATAGTTACGCTTCTTGATGAAACTCCGGAACTTTCTGTTGCCGAAATTGCAACAAAACTAAAAATAAATTTTAAAACTGCAAGTGAACATATCAGAAGACTTGCGATTGCCGGTCTTGTTCTAAAGCGAAATAGGGGAGTTAATGTTTTGCACAAACTGTCAGCTCAAGGTGAATCCATTCTCAAATTCTTAAGAAAATTAGAATAAGCAGGAATTATTTACTAATCTCTAATTCGGTTACTCTCTTTAACAAATATTCTTTAGTATTTTTGGTTTTGTCGTCGGCGACTTCTTCGAAAAGTTCGTTTAGGATTCTGCCGACTTCGGGGCCGGGTTTGATATTTAGAGCCTTCATCACGTCATTGCCGTTGATTTTAAGGTCGGCAACTGTAAAGGGTTTTTTCAAAACCTCCTTTATTCTCTGGCGGAAAAGTTTCAGGCGCCAGCTTTCCGGTTGTTGAAGTCCGCCGCCTAAGCGGTCACCGATTCTAAGATCCATCATATCCTCGATATTTTCAATCCCGATGTTTCTGATAAATCTTCGAAGCGCTTTATCCGTTTGTTTTTCATCAACCGTAAATTGGTGGAAGCGCACGAGTTTATAGAGTTTGTCTTTTTGCTCGTGGGAA
This sequence comes from Candidatus Curtissbacteria bacterium RIFCSPHIGHO2_02_FULL_42_15, assembly GCA_001774865.1. Classification (GTDB taxonomy): domain Bacteria; phylum Patescibacteriota; class Microgenomatia; order Curtissbacterales; family GWA2-41-24; genus MFBF01. Next base: position 10,896 of record MFBF01000013.1, on the reverse strand, counting down.
AGATGGAGCCTGTCGGCAATTTTTTTAGCCAGGTAACCCCCGACGACCTCGTGGTTATAAAAAGTGCGTACACCTTCTTCTGTCACCTTGGCTACTTTTGCCTTACCGATGTCGTGAAGAAGCGTCGCAAATCTGACGGTTGTGTCTTTTGAAGGGCAGTTTTTCAGACTTAAAACACAGTGTGTGCCGACATCAAAAATATGATGCCTTTTTGGACTTTTTTGCTCAACGGCAAAACAAACCTCAAGTTCCGGCAGAATAATTTTAAGTAGCTCAAGATCCTTGAGCAGTAAAATCCCGTCCGCCGCATTATCACTTTCAATAATCTTAAAAAGTTCATCTCTTATTCTTTCGCCGGATATTTCAGAAAGCAGACTGGCGTTTTTTTTAATCGCAGTTTGCGTTTTTTGCTCAATTGAAAAGTTAAGAACCGTCGCAAACCTAACTGCCCGCAAAAGTCTCAAAGCATCTTCTGCAAATCTTTTGTCGGGTTCACCCACGGCTCTGATGATTCTATCTTTAAAGTCTTTTTGCCCATCAAATGGATCAATCAAGACAAAACTTTCCACTTTCAACTCTTCGAGCCTGAGCCTCAGAGCCGAAGGCTTTCCACTTTCAACTTTCTTGAGTGCCATTGCATTAATCGTAAAATCCCGCCTTTTTAAATCCTCTTCCAGACTTTTGCCCCAGACGATGACATCGGGGTGGCGTTTGTCCGTGTATTTTTCTTCTGTCCTGTAGGTTGTGATCTGGACAATCTGACCGTCTGCAATAGGTACGCCGACCGTACCGAAACGGTTATTGTAGAAAGATTTCTTAAATAGTTTTTGGATTTGCTCTGGTTTGGCGTCTGTCGTCAAATCCCAGTCCGTAATTTTTTCGCCTTTTAGCATTTGGCGTACGGCTCCGCCGACTATGGCAACCTCAAAGCCGGAAGCTTCCAGTTTTTTTATGATTTTTTCAATACCGGTTGGAATCCCGTTGATTTTCATACCTAGAATATATCATACGGCCACAGAATTGGGGGTGATACAATAGTTCTGTGAACGTTTATGACTGGAAAATTGCCTCTCATCCCGTAAAAAAAACTAAAGACTGGCTAATTGCTACTCTTGCCAAAAACAGGGGACTTTTTACCAAAAAAGCTCTGGATGAATTCTTAAATCCTAAATTCGAGCAGATTCTGGATGTAAAAATCGGCGATATCCAAAAGGCGATTGCAAGAATCGATAAAGCAATCAAAAAAGGTGAAAAAATAATTGTCTATTCCGATTATG
>MFBF01000013.1:9292-9430 GCA_001774865.1 Candidatus Curtissbacteria bacterium RIFCSPHIGHO2_02_FULL_42_15 | reverse complement strand
AGGTTGATTTTGCCAACAGATTGGGTATTGACGTTATCGTAACAGACCATCATGTTTTACCTGAAAAACTGCCCAAAGCCTATGCTATTGTCCACACAACTGGAATGTGCGGGGCAGGGGTTGCCTGGCGGCTTTGCT